>CAUJFR010000405.1 GCA_963169885.1 Bacteroidota bacterium | reverse complement strand
ACGTAGCGGAGTCAGATAATTTTGTTTTAGGTTCAAATAACACTTTTACCATGGCCGAACGTGGCTGCAGGGCAGAGATTACCAGGTCATTGGCTCCCGCGGTAAATGACTCTTCTTTACCGCTGAAATAACTGAAACCTTTTGAAGCAGCACCGGTACCTGCCGCATACTGAATGCCATTCTTATCCAGCAGGCGGATCAATTGTTCAAAACGTTCCTGGTTACGGGCTTCATATTTGATCACATAACTTTTATGATCGCCAAATCCGGTGGAGGTCGCATCATTGAAAAATTTACGGTATTCTTTCACCAGCCTACCTGCATTGAGGGATGCAATTTCAACCGTACTCAGCGAGGTGGTGAAATGATGTTGAGCCCTGTCCACCAGGGTCAGGGTATCTCCTTCTTCCACAATCACGCCCAGTCCGGCACCGATTCCTCCCTGTTCATAGGTCATGCCAATACTGCCATTATACGTAGGATAAGTATCACCATACGAAGGATACAAAAGATCAAAACGCTCACGTGTAAAATAAAGCCAACCATGCTGATCAAAATATTTGGCGTGATTCTTTCCGATGGCCACCTGGAATTCCCGTTGCCAGTTGGTGATCACTTCATGATAGGGCTCCGCTGCCGGGGCAAAATAATAGGGCTCATTGATCCCCTGCTCATGAAAGTCGACATGCACCTGGGGCATCCATTGATTATAAAGACTGATCCGTTGCTGGCTTTCCACCTGTGTTTGCCAGGCCCAGTCACGGTTCAGGTCAAAATTATAGTGATTGGAACGACCACCGGGCCAGGGCTCGCGGTGTTCGCGGGCTACCCGTTGCGGATTGAAATTTTTTCCGGCTACGGAAGTAAACCAGTTCACATAGCGATCGCGTCCATCCGGGTTCAGACAGGGGTCCATCAGCACCACGGTATTCTTCAGCCATTGCTTGGTATTGCTTACAGCAGGGTTTACGAGTTCATAGATCGTCAGCATGGATGCTTCGGTGGATGATGTCTCATTGCCATGCACATTATAACTCAGCCATACAAAAGCCGGGGCATTCTCTTCCTGCGGGGCCATCCGGTCTTTGGCAAGGTTGGCCAGCCGGATATTGTTCAATCGCAGTTGTTCAATCTGTGACAGGTTTTCCGGAGAAGCAATAATGACAAACAGCAAGGGCCTGCCTTCATTGGTCTGGCCATAGGTCTGCAGCTTTACCATCGATGGCATATTGGCTGCAACATGCTGGAAATAGTTCACCATTTTAAAATGAGGCGTATAACGGGTTCCGACTTTATACCCCAGAAATTCCTCCGGAGATTTTAATTGCGCCGAACCGGCGATAGAGGCAATCAGGAAAAATGCGAAGATCAACTTACGGTGCATAGCCAGTATTTTAGTGCAGCAAGTTAAGTAAGGAACGGTGGGTAAACAAAACATGCCAGGCTTTTTAGGGCCGAATCTGTCGTTTTCAGTAGTTTTAAACTATTATAAAACAAATTTCATGGTTAAATATTCGATCGCCATTGCCGGATTGCTGTCCCTGTTAAGTGCCTGTAAGCCTCCTCAAAAAAGTGCTTCTGGTCTCGACTTCGACCCCTACCACTATACGGTTAATAAAAAAGTGGAAGCCGATAACGGTGCCGTGGTATCCGCCCACCCACTGGCCAGTAAGGCCGGTGTTTCGATTCTTAAATCGGGAGGAAATGCGGTGGATGCTGCCATCGCCACTCAACTGGCATTAGCGGTTGTCTATCCCAATGCCGGTAATCTGGGCGGCGGCGGATTTATGGTGGCCCGGCTCAGCAATGGAGAAACCGTATCCCTCGACTACCGGGAAATGGCGCCTGGCTCAGCACACCGGGATATGTACCTGGATGCGACCGGTAATGCTGACCTTGATAAAAGCCAGTTAGGTCATTTATCTTCCGGTGTACCTGGCACGGTGGCTGGTTTAATCGCCTCACATAAATATGCAAAACTGCCATTTGAAAAACTGATTCAACCGGCAATAGAACTGGCAGAAAAAGGTTTTATCATCAGTGCTTCAGAAGCACGGAGCCTGAACAGCCTGCAGGCTGATCTGAAAAAATACAACAGTGTGATGCCGGTTTTTGTAAAAGCAACTCCCTGGAAGGCTGGTGACACCCTGGTACAAAAGGACCTGGCCGGCACGCTGAGACGTATCCAGAAAAACGGGGCCGCTGGTTTTTATGAGGGAGAAACCGCAAAGCTTATTGTCGCGGAAATGAAAAGAGGAAAAGGCATCATCAGTCCCGAAGATCTCAAAAACTACAAAGCGATTTACAGGACCCCGCACAGTTTCGATTATAAAGGCTACCAGATCGTAGGTATGCCAATGCCCAGCAGCGGCGGTTTATTAGTAAATCAGATGATGAAGATGATCGAAGACAAAAATATTGCAGCCATGGGATTTCATTCTGTACAGGCGATACAACTGATGACGGAAGTGGAACGCAGGGCTTTTGCAGACCGGGCAGAATATATGGGTGATGCGGATTATTATAAAGTGCCGGTAAAAATGCTGAGCAATGAAATATACCTGCAAACAAGAATGAAAAATTATGATCCGGCCAAAGCCACGCCGAGTTCCGTCATCAAACCCGGTGAATTACTGCGGGCGGAAAGTGAGGAAACCACCCACCTGAGTGTGATTGATAAAGAGGGGAATGCAGTGGCCGTGACCACCACGCTGAATAATTCATACGGCAGCCGCACCGTAGTGGGTGGTGCCGGATTTTTCATGAATGATGAAATGGATGATTTCAGTATCAAACCCGGCGTTCCGAATATGTACGGCGCTGTGGGCGGCGAAGCCAATGCAATCAAAGCCGGAAAACGGATGCTTAGTTCCATGACCCCTACCCTCGTGCTGAAAGACGGCAAACCTTATATCGTGGTCGGCACACCAGGGGGTACTACTATTCCGACACAAGTGTTCCAGACCCTGGTGAATATCCTGGAGTTTAATATGAGTACAGAAGACGCCGTATACAAACCCAAATTCCATCACCAGTGGTTGCCGGACGAAGTCATGATTGAAAAAGGATTTCCGCCGGCAGTTAAAGATGCTATGCTGAAAATGGGCTATACATTCAGTCGCGAGAGAGGAGGTATCGGGCGTACCGAATGTATCCGCGTTTTACCCAATGGTAAATTTGAAGCCGTGGCGGATAACAGGGGGGATGATGCAGCAGAGGGATACTAGAACTAGTCGGGAGTTCGTAGTCGGGAGTCGGGAGTGAACAGCCCATACTAAGTAAAATACTATAAACCTTCATCATGAGTATTGGAAAGGATTATCTAGAAACGGCCATACGCCGGTTGAAATATTATAAAGATCTTGGCGATAAAACATTCGCGCAACTGAATGAATGGGATTTTCATTATCAGCCCAATGATGAATCGAACAGTATTGCCACGATTATACAGCATTTGTCGGGGAATATGCTGAGCCGCTGG
>CAUJFR010000404.1 GCA_963169885.1 Bacteroidota bacterium | reverse complement strand
GGTAAGTAGCGTTCAGGTCATTGTTGATCTGAAAGAAATTATAGTTACCGGCACTGGCATACCCGTTACGGGTCGGATCGAGGGCGGCGCCCCCGCCAAAGAAACCATCACTTACATTGTAGGCAAAGGGAGGAATAAAGGTCTCCCCTTTCTGCGCATACTGATCGATACCCATGGTATAATCGACAGTCAGTCCTTTGACCGGTCTTATTTTCAGTCCGGCATTGGCAATAATCCGGTTGGTTTCCTGTTTTTGTTTGATATCCTCAATAATGGAAACCGGATTCACACGACCGCGTTCGCCGATCGCTTTGATATTGCCCAATGCATCCCTGTCCCATATATTGTGAATGTTCCCGATGATATTTATCGAGTTCATGGGAGAGAAGAAGGAGTTGCCATCGGGCTTCTCATTGCTCAGGCTGTTGATAAAGTTCAGTCCCATGGTGAAATTCACTTTATTTCCCAGAGCCTGATCGAGGTTCACCCGGAAACTGAACCGGCGGAAATCAGTATTCTTGATGATGCCCTCATTTTTAAAATAAGAAGCAGAGGTATAATATTTTGTTTTGTCCTTACCACCGGCAACCGAAATATTATTATCCGTACCCATGGCACTGCGGAAAATATAATCGTTATAATCATAACGGGTAACGGCCGTGGTATTGGTCAAAGCCGGAGTCAGAATATCCTGTGTTTGCGCACCGGGACCGTCTGCCGGGCCACCGAATTTGGTGGGCGACTGGTTAACCGGAACAGATTTACGCAGGGAACTGAAGGTCATACTGGAGGAAAAGCTTACAACCGGAGCCCCGGATGAACCTCTCTTGGTAAAGATCTGGATTACGCCTGCATTGGCGCGGGAACCGTAGATGGCTGCAGCGGCCGCACCATTCAGTACTTCTATACGTTCAATATCATTGGGATTAATATCCGCCATCCGGTTTTGTCCAACCGTACCGATAAAATTCTGTCCATCGTAGTTCGCACTGGTATTGGTTACACGGGTGGTTGCATTGTTCACGATCACACCATCAACAATATATAAAGGCTCAGAAGAACTGTTAACAGAACTGATACCGCGCAGACGAACAGAAATGCCACCACCAGGATCACCGCTGTTCTGAATGATCTGTGCGCCCGCGGTTTTACCCTGCAGGGCCGCCAGTACATTACCGGTAGCCCCTTTGTTGAGATGATCGGATTTAACGGTACTCACATAGCTTCCCAGCTGCTTCTTGGTTGTACCGGCTGATACACCAGTCACCACCACTTCATCCATATTCAGGGCATCATCCGTCAGTACCGCATCGGCGCTGTAAGTTTTATCTGTACTCACGGTTATGGATTGTTCCTTTGTTTTGAAACCAACACCGGAGAAAACCAGAACATAGGTGCCGGGTTTCACGTTGGCAT
Source organism: Bacteroidota bacterium (assembly GCA_963169885.1). Lineage (GTDB taxonomy): Bacteria > Bacteroidota > Bacteroidia > Chitinophagales > Chitinophagaceae > JJ008. Next base: position 2,382 of record CAUJFR010000404.1, on the reverse strand, counting down.
CAAAGGCATAAGTACCGTCGGTACCTGTTGCGGAACCAATGGTGGTATTCCGGATCACTACAGATACAAAGGGAATTCCCTTTCCATCCGGACCGGTTACTTTACCGCTGATATGTACCTGGGCGAGCAGTGGCCCGGATACGAGCAGCAAGAGGAAAACAAAAGAAAAGTTCATCCCTTTCTTTTGTGCAAAGCATAGCAGATTTCTCATTTTGCGGTTTTTTTTTTGAATGTTTATAAAAAGAAAATTGTTGCTAAAGAACCTGTACTCCTGCTTTCCGGAAAGGCTCCAATAAGGGATCATCCGGCGAAAGCTCTGTTATAATAATATCCAGTTCTGACAGGTCAGCCACTTTAATTTTTTGCTGGGTATTCAGTTTTTCCGAAATCGTCAAGGCCACCACTTTCCGGGAGGCTTTGATCATGGCCTTCTTGATTTGAACCACTTCCCAGTCATTATCAGTAAGTCCCAGTTCCGGATCAAGCGCATTGATACCTAAAAAACAGATATCTGCATTGATCTGTGTGATTTTCTGAATCGCATCCCCCCCAATGGTAATAAGTGAATTCTTGGACACACGGTCCCCGATAAAAATCACTTCCGCGGTAGGGTGTTGAATATATTCTATGGCAGCCGGTAAACTGCCGGTAAAAAAAGTGGCTTGTAACTGTTGAGGCAGGGCTTTGGCCAATTCTGTAATGGTGGTACCTCCCCCGCTAAGAATAAACATTCCATCCTGAATCAGGTTTACGGCTTTCTGTGCGATACATTTTTTCTTATCATGGGAATACACCCCGTTAATCTGAAAAGAGGTGTGAAAGGATTTCGATAGAGCGCCACCATGGGCTTTGATGATCTTTCCGGTTTCGGAAAGTTCAACCAGATCCCGACGGATTGTATCCTCTGACACATTGATAGCTTCCGAGAGATCAGAAGTCAGCACCCGGTTATGCAGGTTCACTTCGCGAAGAATAAATTCCTGGCGCTCTCTTTTTAACATAGCAGTCAACGTTATAACAATAAATATAAAGAATATACTTAAAATCTGCAAAAAAGTGCAAAAAAAAGACGCATAAACCGCAAAAAAGCTGAACAGAAATAAATTTTACCGGCAGAAACCGACATTCTATCTTTAAAAGATGAACAAAAACCTGGAAAAACTCTACCAAACCGGTCAAAAAAACGCAAGAGTCATATTGGGGCTGATGAGTGGAACCTCATTTGATGGCCTCGATCTGGCCCTTTGCCGGATCAGCGGCAGTGGACGTGACACCTGCTTGGATCTGCTGCATTTTGACACAGTTTCTTATCAACCGGCCTTCAAAGAATCGCTGAAATCTGTTTTCTCCCGGCGGGATGCAGATCTTGAGAAAGTTTGCCTGCTCAACAACCATGTAGCCATCGAACATGCCCGTATGATCAATGATACACTGGCAAAATGGGGTGTAAAAAATGAAAACGTTGACCTGATAGCCAGTCATGGTCAGACCATTTACCATGCTCCGGCTTTTCTGCATGGACGACCGGATTATGGCAATGCCACCTTGCAGATCGGAGATGGAGATCATATAGCAGTACACACCGGCATCATCAGCATCAGTGATTTCCGGCAAAAACATGTAGCGGCCGGAGGAGAGGGTGCCCCTTTGGCCGTATATGGAGACTACCTGGTATTTTCCAAAAAGGGAGAGAACAGGATTATGCTGAATATCGGAGGCATTGCCAACTTCACTTATTTGCCGGGAGACCTGGATGCCGGGAAAGTGTTCAGTACGGATGTGGGGCCAGGTAATACCATGATGGATGCGTTGATGCAATCAATCTACCCGGAGCAATATTACGATCAGGATGCAGGGGTTGCCCGTAAAGGAACCGTGCACCCGGCATTGCTGACGGCTTTAAAAGCGCATGCATTTTTTGATGGCCCTTTCCCAAAAACAATCGGACCTGAATTATTCAATCTGCATTATCTGCAAAAAGCGATGCAGACTGCTGGTACCGGTGTATTATCAGCAGAAGACCAGATGGCCACTTTGTCTCAACTCAGTGCCGACATGATCGTGGATGCGATAAACAGAACTGTAGATATGAAAAACCCGTTTACGGTGTATGTCAGTGGAGGTGGAATGCATAACCCGCTCCTGATGGAAAATATCCGGGAACAGTTAAAAGGAATACCCTTCCATTCCACCCAGGCCCTGGAAATAAATCCGGATGCCAAAGAAGCCGTTTTATTTGCCCTGCTGGCCAATGAAACAGTGGCCGGCGGTGCCGTACGGCTGGGTGAAAACAGGAAGGGTATACCGAATGTGTCGATGGGGAAGATCAGTTTTCCGGATTAGTGTGGCAACTGGTAAGGCCACTCAGAGTGGCCATACCAG
>CAUJFR010000403.1 GCA_963169885.1 Bacteroidota bacterium | reverse complement strand
ATGTTCCTTTACAGCGGCCAGTTCACCGGGGAAAAGGGTTTTGATCTCTTCAGTACTTTGAGCACCCGCCATGCAGCAACTACAGATGGCGGCAGCTAACAGCCAATTTTTTTTCATAGTATAAGGTTCATTTTTTTATATCAATCAGTCGTCCGTAATAGTAATACTGTGTTTCCTTCAGTTTGCCGTTTTCGTCGTATATTTTAGTTACATCATGGGCGGCGCCATTATAGAAATAACCTTCTTCCAATAGTACCCCTTTTTCACTGTACTCTTTGTAAAAACCGTGCAGATTTCCATGCTGGAAATTATAATCATGTTTCAGTTGCCCGTTAGCATAATAGGATTTTAAAGGGCCATCTGTGATGGAGCAGTTGTCGGTAGAAACGATGGCCGGTTTTCCATTGAAGTGATACAGGATATCTTCGCCAAACGATTTTCCGTCTTTATAAGTGAATACGGCAGAAACGTTTCCGTTTATGTAATAAGCTTTAACGGTGCCGCTGCCACCTGGCAAGGCAATCTCTGGCACTGGTTTACCCGTTTTATCAAGATAAGAATAGGCGACCGGCAGGTCATATTCAAATCGTAACTGATAGGCCAGGTTGCCGGTCTCATCATATTTTTTAACCCAGCCATGCCGTTCACCTTTAAGCATTTCTGCTTCTGAATCGAGCTTGCCATTTTCAAAGTAATTAAACTTTCTTCCGGTGATCAGGCCGTTTTCATAGGTTTCTGTTACATTCAGTTTGCCGCTGTTGTAGTAACTTTTCCAGGTGCCGGTACGCTGTCCCAGTTTGTGCTGCCCTTCATTCAACAGCTTTCCGTTCTGGTGATAACTGCGGTAGCTGCTGTCCAGCAGACCGTGTTTATAATACTGGACACTGTTAATCCGTCCGTCAAATAACGAGAATTTCAATTCCCCATGCAAATCGCCATTCTGGTAGGACGATTCACTGAAGGGCTTTCCGTTCAGATGGAGGACGATCTGTTTGCCGGAAGCGTTTTTGAAGAACTGATGATTGATTACTTTCCCCAGGGTATCATACTGTATGAATTCCTCAATCCATCCTGATGTATAGATCGTTTCATTGTATTTTTTCCCATTCGGGAAATACTCGGTTCTGATCCCATGGAGTTCATTTTCAAAATAGACGGAACTGATACTGAGGTCGCCTTGTTCATTATAATTCAGCCAGGTACCTTCCAGGTTATCCTCCTGGTACCAGCCTTCTTCCTCTACTTGCCCGTGTGTAAAATACAACTTGTGATACCCGTGTTTTTTTCCCTCTTCATATTCAGTTGTTCCCTGAATATTTCCGTTTTGATAATAAGCAACACTTGTTCCATGCAGCTGGCCATCTGTATAATTGTTTTCAGTGGCTTTGTTGCCTGAACGGAAATAAAATACTTCTGGTCCGTTGATTTCGCTCTTGTCGTTATAAGTGGCGGTTGACCGTTTAAAACCATCTGCGTAATACGTAGTCAGGTCCAGTTTTTTTGCCTTCCGTTCTGATACGCCCACCTCTTTTCCTTTTTTGTCAATATAACGGGCCAGTTTGGTGACATCACCTTCGTACACATAGATTGAATAAGGTTTGCTATCCCGGTCATAATAGGTTACTTCGCCACTGGCTTTGCCGTTAATGTAAGTACATTTGTAAAACAACTGATTGTTGTCATAATACTCGGCATATTCTCCGTTGATTTTCCCTTTTTCAAAGGTTTCAGTTGTTTTCAATTTCCCGTTTTCATGAAATATTTTCCAGGGGCCCTGCAGTTCGCCATCGGTATAGCGGCCTTCCATATTAAGCTGGCCGTTATCGTAATAGGCTTTGTACAAACCTGCCAGTTTCCCATTTTCATAGCTACCTTCCGATTCTTTCAGCCCGTTTTTATGATAGGTGATGAATGGACCATGCAGGGTGTCATTCCGGTAGTTTTCCATGGCAAGCAGGTAACCGTTTGATCCCATCACTTTTCGTTCGCCATGGCGTTTTCCTTCTTTATACTGTGTAAATGAAATTGGTGTGCCGGTATAAAAATAACTGGTGGTCAGCCCGTTTTCCAGGTCATTTTTGAATTGGGCATCCGTGGATGGATTTCCGTTTTTATAGAAAAACTGCTCCCGTTCTTCCAGTTTACCATCTTTATAAAACTGGAAACCTTTGGTTATACCGTTGAAATGGAAGTATTGCCATTTTCCGGTCCGTTCGCCTTTTTCGTCATAACGGCCATTACCGCTGAGATTTCCAGGACTGTAATAATACTCCCAATCTCCGGTTAACTTTTCGCCATTTTCCAGGGCGGTGCCTTTGCCAAACAGGCGGCCATTATCAAATTGGTAAAGTGCCTGCATCCCTTTCCGGGTATTATAATTCAGTTCCCGGGTCACACGGATCTGGTCGCAGTAAGCCACAGCCTGGTCTACGATTTCCTGTACCAGTTTCTCTTTTTTCTTGACATAATCCTGGATCACATCAATTTTCACATTGGCAAACATCCGGTTGATAAATGGTTCAAATTTCTTCTCATCAAATACGGATTTATAAAATGGCACATAGTACTGCATCCAGAAATCACTATCGGTTTCGTCATATTCCAGCTTTTCAAAGACAACCTGTAATTGGCGGGAAATCGGGTCATCAAGTTTCAGCAACGGTTCATATTTTTTATCCAATGCAATTTTCGACAACAGGATCTTTTCAACGGTACTGAAATTGTCGCCCGCTTCTTCCGCCCGGTTGCGGATCAGTTCCTGAATATCATCCCCGGCTTTGCCAATGGTACTCAGGTAGGTGATCGAGAGCCCCTGGTAACGGCCTGAGGGCTGCAGCAACAGGTAGTAAGCAAAACTGAGAAAAGCAGGTACGATTTTCCCCTGACTATAAGCGGCAAAACCCAGTTTATAATGGCAGCTGGAGTGATATGGATTGATCAGGACACCTTGTTTCAGCACTTCTTCAGCCTCTTTATATCTCTTCATTTTCAGGAGGGTGGTACCTTTATTTACATGGAGGTCCGTATTGGCCGGGTAAAGCAGTAGCGCCGTATCATAGATCTTCAGTGCTTTTTCTGAATCCCCCATATCATCTATGAGATTACCTTTCAGGGAATAGAAATCAGGCCAGTGGTCGTTTGGTTTGGAAAGTCCTTTTTCGACAGTAGCCAATGCAGCAACATACTGACTGTCCTGCATCTGGCTTAAACCAATTTCATAAAGGGCCTGGTAATAGCTGGAGTCGCCATATGGAATTTGTTTGTAAACAGCGATTGCTTCGGTATACTTGCCCTGGTCGTGCAACTCTACCGCCTGCTGAATCAGCTCCTTGGCATTGATAAGCGGGTTATTTTGCTGGGCAGGTAAAATGAACTGGGAGAGGCAGAGCAGGGTGGTGGTGATAAGGTGTTTCATGTTGCTTTTGTAATTAAACCGGATGAAGATATAAAGGATTTTACATAAATTATAAGACCTGGGTTTCTAATTTTCATGACTAAATTGCAGTGTATGAAACCTGCCGAAAATATATCCCTGGCCCCTTATACCAGTTTTGGGGTGGAAAGCAGGGCCCGTTTCTTTGCCGCTTTCAGGAATACTGACGAGTTGGCTGCACTTTTAGATTGGGGAGTTCAGTATCCTTTAGTTATACTTGGAGGGGGGAGTAACCTGTTATTTACCCGGGATGTGGATGGACTGGTACTTAAAAACGAGATAAAGGGAATATCAGAACTGCATGAAGACAATGATTATGTGTATATCAGGGCAGGGGCGGGTGAAAACTGGCATCAATTTGTTTTATACTGTATCAGCCGTAACTGGTCAGGATTGGAGAATCTTTCCCTGATACCTGGAAATGTCGGAGCGTCCCCTATGCAAAATATTGGCGCCTATGGGGTAGAACTGGAAGATTTATTCTGGGACCTGGAAGCATGGCATATCAGGGATCAGAAAACGGTAACATTCACAAAAAGTGATTGCGGATTTGGCTATCGGGAAAGCGTATTTAAAAACAAATATAAAGGACAGTTTGTGTTACTGAATGTGACTTACCGGCTACGGAAAAAGCCCCGGTTCAATATCAGTTACGGGGCTATCGAACAGGAACTGGAGAAAATGGGCGTAAAGGAACTTTCCATAAAAGCAGTCTCCGAAGCCGTGATCCGCATCCGTTCCTCCAAATTACCTGATCCACGGGTAACCGGGAATGCCGGCAGTTTTTTTAAAAACCCTTCAGTCAGTGCTGAAAAGCATGCCTATTTGAAAAAGCATTTCCCGGATATGGTGGCTTACCCCAATGCAGACGGGACCTTCAAGCTGGCCGCCGGGTGGCTGATTGAGCAATCGGGCCCGGGTCCGGGAATCAGCTGGAAGGGATTCCGCAGGGGAGATGCCGGCTGTCATGACCGGCAGGCCCTCGTACTGGTCAATTACGGCAAAGCCAGTGGAAGTGAAATCTTTCAGTTAAGTGAAGAAATAATGCAATCGGTATATCAGAAATTTGAGGTGTTGCTTGAACGGGAAGTAAATATTATCTGATGTAATGCGTTTCACATCGGATACTCACCCGCCTGCTTTTTATTTTAATTCTGGCATCACCTTGTAGCGATCCCTGGTTGATGTACGGGTATTTTCATGATCATGAATTTTGTCAAAATGACGTTAATTAATCCGGTATTTGTTTTTAATTCAATAATAAAATAACTACTTTAACAGCATCAAAATCTATCAACATGCGTAAACTTATTATTCTAGCATTAGTATCTATTTTCAGCAGCCAGCTTTTGCAGGCGCAAACTGCTTATGTGGAATTGGGAGGTCCGGGACTGGCCTCACTAAACTTCGATACCCGTTTTACCGGGAAAGAGGACGGCATTGGGGGCAGAGTGGGTGTGGGTGGTTTCAGCATCAGTGATGGCAATGGCAATAATGCCGGAGTGGTGTTTATTCCGTTGGGTGTAAACTATCTCTTTGGTAAAGATGAGCGGAATTATTTTGAAGTCGGAGGTGGCATTACCCCTGTATTGGGAACCGGTAACAGCGGCAGCGATTTCTCTGAAACATTCGGCCATCTTTTATTTGGATACCGGATGCAGCCGAAAGCGGGCGGGTTCACGTTCAGGGCCTTTATCAGTCCGATTTTTGCGAGCGGAACTTTTATCCCTTATTACGGCGGTCTTCCGTTTGGCTATAAGTTCAATTCCAAAAAAGATTAAAGAATACCGATGTATAAAAAGAGGCTGTCTCAGAAGAGGCGGCCTTTTTTTTGTGGCAGCCGCCATCCGCTTCGCGGATTTTTATTAACACATAGGTTTAGTTTTTTCATTAAAGCCCCGAAAGCATGACAGTCAGAACTGATCTGAATGGGGCAACGCTATATGAGTAACATAGGAGACACATAGAAATACATTTTCTTTCTATGTGTCTCCTATGTATCTATGATCCTATGTGTTAAAAAACCGGCGCAGCCGCCTTCTGTTTTTAATCAGGATTCTTCATCAAATTCGAAATCCTTTTCACTGAAATCCATCATGCTGCCCATCAGGTCTTTGAATTCTACTTTTGATTCAAACATTTTTTTGCTGATCAGGGAATAGGAGGCGAGTCCGTGTAATACGAATTCCATCAGCAGACCGGCCTGGGTTTCATCCGCACCTGGAAAAAGTTTTTTGACCAATGCATGCAATCCATCAACCTGGTAAAGAAGCATTAATTTTTCCTTGTCCGTTGTATTGAAATCAATATTCAGGTGATTCCCTTTGTCAAACCAGGCGGTGATGGGCCGGTAGGGGTTGTCCTCTTTTATTTGTTCCTGTGACGGTTTCCCGGTGTTCTTTCTTTTCTTCAGTTGTTCAGGATTGGGGAAA
>CAUJFR010000402.1 GCA_963169885.1 Bacteroidota bacterium | reverse complement strand
ACCGGCATCGGGTATGAAAAAGTTCCAAAACTCATAGTACTGATTTATTAAGTAAAGGTAGATAGTTTGTTATGGAAACGCACAGCCGGTTATTCACCGGTTTCCTTCTCACTCATCAGGTAAGCCTTGATAAATCCATCCAGTTCCCCATCCATGACCGGCTGCACATTGCCCACTTCAAAATCGGTCCGGTGATCTTTGATCATTTTATAGGGATGAAATACATAACTGCGGATCTGGCTGCCCCACTCGATCTTTTTCTTTTTCGCATTCGTGGCATCCTTCAGCGCATTCCGTTTCTGCAATTCCATTTCATACAAGCGGCTGCGAAGCATCTGCATGGCCAGTTCACGGTTACCCAGCTGACTCCGGTCCTGCTGACATACCACCACGATCCCCGTGGGAATGTGGGTGAGCTGTACCTTGGTCTCCACTTTGTTTACATTCTGTCCGCCCGCTCCCCCGCTTCGGGAAGTCTCCATTTTCACGTCTGCCGGGTTGATCTCAATATTGATCGTATCATCCACCATGGGGTAGACGTACACACTCACGAAGGACGTGTGGCGGCGGGCATTGCTGTCGAATGGTGAAATACGGACGAGGCGGTGAACGCCGCTCTCGGCTTTGAGGAAACCATAGGCAAAAGGACCTTCAAACTGCAGGGTGCAGGTTTTGATCCCGGCGCCATCGCCCCATTGCCAGTCCATTTCGGTGACTTTCCAGCCCTGTTTTTCCCCGTACATGCGGTACATCCGGGCGAGCATTTCAGCCCAGTCCTGGCTTTCGGTACCGCCGGCACCTGAATTGATTTGCAACACGGCCGGAAGTTCATCTTCCGGTTCATTGAGGGTGGCTTTGAATTCCGCATCATCGAGTAAGGCAATGGCCTGCTCGTACGCCTCTTTGGTTTCTTCTTCGGTGGCATCGCCCCCTTTCCAGAACTCAAACAAGACGGCAAAGTCTTCCACCCCGGCCTCCGCTGTTTCATACAGCTTCACCCAGTACTCGTTTAATTTGATGCTTTTGAGAATTTCTGTCGCCCGCTTATTATCGTCCCAGAAGCCCGGGCTCAGCGACAGTTGTTTGTCTTCGGCTATCTTATATTGTCGGTTAGCGACGTCAAAGAAACCTCCTTATCCCGGCAATGCGGGACCGCATATCCTGTAATTTTTCGATTGTCATGGAGCAAATATAGGGGAAAATGAAGGAACAGGCGGCCATTGTGCTTAATGATGTAATTTGAGATAAACCGGCATCATTGAATTGTACCAAACAAATGCTGTTATGAAACTTCAATCCACTAAACGGGTTTTGGGAATATTGATTCCAATCCTGTACCTGCATAGTTCCTGTAAGGGTCCGCTTTTTTTACCCAAAATGGAAAATCGAGAGTTTTACCAAGTCAGAATCAATGATAAGATCGGATTCATCAATGAAAGAGGAAAGCTGGTCATCCCTGCAATTTATGACACCTGTGTGTACCATCAGTCCTGTGCCAGTTCCAAGAGCTTTTTTGGAACAGAATATGGCATTATCCGAAGGGGTAATAAATTCGGTGCCATTAACAGCAAAGGGCAACTGATTATAGAACCGCAATATGACGACCTGGAGGAGAGTCCTCCGGATCATTTCCGGGCTAAAAAAGGGAATAAATGGACCTTGATCGATTTAGAAAACAGACCCGTATTCCCTTTTATTTTTGATAATTATGATATAGATTATGATGATACCGTTAGCATTGGCCAGTCCGGAAAAGACAATTATCTGCTTTACACCTTATCAGGAATAATGAAGAAAACTGAATATGAGAAAATTGGTTCCTTTTCCGAAGGATTTGCGGAAGTGAAAATTCATGGCAAAACAGGATTTATTGACACTTCCGGTAACGTACGAATAGAGGCAAAATATGAAGATGCGTCGTTTTTTATTGATGGATTGTCTGCTGTAAAATGGCAGGGTAAATGGGGATATATTGACACATCCGGAAAAATGATAATAGAAGCAAAGTTTAAAGGCCCGGCATGGACTTCTTTTAGATCTGGTATGAACGCTATTGAATGGCAAGGCAAATGGGGCATCATCAACAAACAAGGTAATTTCATCATTCCTCCTATATATGATTTTACTTTGGGGTTTGATGGTTTATATGAAAAGGAATTTGCCATCATTCATATGAAGGATAGTTCCCACTCAGAAAAAAAAGGACTTATTAACAGGAAAGGCGAAATGGTAATCCCCCCGATTTATGCTGAAATGTCATTTAAGGATTATCATGTTCTTTATGCCAGCAAAGGCTACCTTGAAAATGGCGACTATGACGGAGGTCTGATATTTCTTAACCGGGATACTTCGTATGTACCATTCCCTGGCCATTACATTTCAAGAATATTTGGAGATCGTTTATTTAGCCGTACTCGCAATGATTATGGTGTCAGACATATACGTTCAGGCAAAGTAATTGTCCCATACATATTCAGTAGTCTTGATTATTCTCCTTTTGGATTAACACCGTTCAGTTTTTTTGATTCTAAAAAAAATAAATACTTTGACGGCTACATGAATAAGAGGGGCAAAATTATCTGGGTAGAGGAAGGTATTTCTAAAAAAGATATTTACCCGGGTGGACGAAATAAATTCCGTAAGCATCACTAACCTTTTCCGATATTTATCGTTTAAATAGCGAAACAAACTAACCAAATATGAAAAAGTTACTTATTCCTTTATTGGGCGGCCTGTTATTTCTTACCGCCTGCAACAACTCAACCGATGACAAAAAAGAAACCAGCATGAAAGAACCCGTCATTAAAACCGAAGCCCTCACCTATTCATCCGAAAACAGCATGGACAGCCTGGTAATGGATGGCTATATAGCCTGGGACAGCAGTATAACCGGCAAACGTCCTGTAGTATTAGTAGTACACGAGTGGTGGGGTATGAATGATTATATCAAGCGACGGGTGCGTGATCTGGCAGGACTGGGTTACCTGGCCATGGCTGTTGACTTTTACGGCAATAATAAAAGAGCGGATAACCCAACCGATGCCGGCAACCTGGCCGGACCTTTTTATAAAGACCCGCAGATGGCCAAGGCTCGTTTTGATGCGGCCCTGAATGTGGTCCGTAAATATGAAATAGCGGATACCAGTAAGATCGCCGCGATTGGTTATTGTTTTGGCGGTACCCAGGTACTGAATATGGCCAATCTCGGGGAAGAATTGCTGGGTGTGGTGAGTTTCCATGGTGGTCTGCAGGTAGTTACTCCTGATAAATCAAAACTAAAAGCACAGGTGCTCGTTTGTCATGGCGGGGCTGATCCTTTTGTGCCGGCTGATGAAGTAGCACAGTTTAAAAAACAAATGGACTCCGTTGGTGCAACATATACTTTTAAGGTATATGATGGTGCCACACATGCATTCAGTAATCCGGATGCAACGGCAACGGGCGAAAAATTCAAAATCCCGATTTCTTATAATGCTGCGGCGGATACGGCTTCCTGGAATGATATGAAAAACTTCTTCGGAACCATCTTCAACTAGTAGAATTACGATAGATTT
>CAUJFR010000401.1 GCA_963169885.1 Bacteroidota bacterium | reverse complement strand
CCCCTTAATCCGGGAATGGTGATATAGGCATTGGCCTTGGCTTCATTGGCGAGGGCAGAACCGAACTGTACTTTCATCTGTTCGGCTTGTGTTTTCAATACACCCAGACCAGTTTTGATGTCATTGGTAATATTTTCTCCCGCGAAAGGGATCACCGCGGTATGTTTTAAAATGCCTTCATAGAAGACAGCCAGATCCGTGGTACCACCCCCGATATCCACGATGGCCACACCGGCTTCCACATCCTCCTGTCCCATTACGGCAGAAGATGAAGCGAGGGGTTGCAGCACGAGGTCCTTGGTGCGCAGACCGGATTTTTCCACGCTTCGGTTGATATTGCGGATCGCATTCTTGTCACCGGTAATGATGTGGAAATTGGCGCCGATCTTCACCCCGCCATACCCGATCGGGTTGGGGATATTCTGGAAATTATCCACGGTGAATTCCTGGGGAATCACATCAATGATCTGATCACCTGCAGGAATATAGGTTTTGTACTGATCATCGATAAGCTGATCGATCTCCCGCTGGGTGATCTCTTCGTCGGTGCGCTGACGCACAATGTCGCCGCGGGTCTGCAGACTCTTGATGTGATGTCCGGCAATACCGACATACACTTCACTGATATCCAGATCAGGGTTAGAGGCAAAGCAATTGTCGAGGGCTGTCCGGATGGCTTTGATGGTTTCATCAATGTTCAGCACCTGTCCGTGCTTTACACCATTGGAATTGGCTTTTCCGAAACCCAGGATCTCGAGTTTTCCATACTCATTTTTCCGGCCGGCAATTACCGCGATCTTGGTAGTACCAATATCAAGACCGACAATAATGGGTTGTTCGCTGTTCATAGTTGTTGTTTTAGTAGTTGTTTTTCGAAATCGTTATGTTGTTTTAGTTGTATCCATTGTCCGGGTCTTCTCCCTTTGGCGGCATGACCGCCTTAGGTTGTTTCGGAGCCGGTTTGTTTTGTTTTACCGGTTTTGGCTGTACTTTCCTGTCAGCCGGAACAGGAGATTTCAAAGGGACGGGATTGGTATTCGTTGGTACGTCAGCCGGTTTAACCGGATTCTCCATCACCGGTGTTTCATCCGGTGTATCTGTTTCAAGAGGGATGGCCGCCTTCGGCAATAACCTTGCCACAGTATCATTTTCGGTTTGTCTTGACTGTTGTAACAGCATTTCAACATTCCGTCTGAGTTGTACTGAATCAACCTTGTTCTCGCCGGCTGTACGCGATGCCACCACCTGGCCCTTGTACTGTACATCTATTATCTTAAAACGGTCGAAGCCGGTTTTACTCAGCACTTCTTTATAAAAAATCAACAGTCGTCCGAATTGTTTATCAATCTCCCTGCCCGTTCCCATTTTCACCTGGTGATTACCTACCACCGGGATCATTTCAAAATTGCGCTCCGGCGTGATATGCATTTGGGCCACCTGTGACATCCAGAACGGGTCTGCCAGAATATAATTTGCTGCGGTGGTCACTGTTTTCAGTAAAATACTATCCGCACTGTTCATTCGTTTTATATCCGGGAAGCCGGTAAATACCGGTACCCTGGCACTGTGTTTATCGGAAAGCGGCAGCTTTTTGCCGGTGCTGTCAATATAATAGCTTTCACCTGTGGGGGTAAAGATCCGGGCTACCGGTTCTTTCTCCACAATCGTCACATGGAGTACATCCTGGTTATCGATATACAATTCGGCATCACTGATCCAGGTATTCCGCTCCAGGGACTCTTCCATGGCATGCAGGTTGAGGCTGGTAAGCGGCTGGCCTTTGATTTCACCCTTTGCAGCTTTTTTCAATAGCAGTTCCACCTCATTCTCATCCAAAAAGAAAACATTTTCCACCCCATTGATCCGGATTGAATAGTCACTGCATAACCCGTTTTTCTTGCGGGTAATGGCGGCCATAAGCAGTGTAAACATACCTGCTCCGATGCACAGCCATACTGTGACAAAAATGATTTTCCGTATTGTTTTCTTCGTATTCAATTTATAAATCCTTCAATAATTTCTTTATAGGCTCAGTCAGTGTATCAATATCTCCTGCTCCCGCAGTAATCAACACCGCTCCGAATTCTTTATTTACGCCGGGCAGATACTGATTCTCCACCCAATCCATCAAGGCGGCTTTATCCAGTACCGCTTTATATTCGTTCCGCATCCGCTCCATCACCATCTCACTATTCACTCCTTCTACAGGCAGCTCGCGTGCCGGGTAAATGGGGAGCAGGATCACTTCATCGGCCAGGTCCAGTACTTCTGCAAATCCATCAGCCAGGTCGCGGGTGCGGCTGAATAAATGCGGTTGAAAGAGGACCGTGCATTTTTTCTGCCGGAACAGGGTTTTGGCTCCGTTGATCAATGCCCGCAATTCTTCCGGGTGGTGGGCATAATCATCAATGAATACAATCCGTTCATTTTTCAGGATATATTCAAAGCGCCTTTTTACCCCGCGGAAATTTTCCACCGCTGCCTTGATCTTTTCCTTATCAATTCCCAAAGAACTGGCGATGGCGATCGCCGCCACCGCATTTTCCACATTGTGCATGCCCCCCATATTCAGTTTCACGTTTTCAATTATCTCTTCCTGCAGCACCACATCAAATTCATAACTACCATTCATCATCCGGATATTCTCGGCATATAGGTCAGCCGCTTCATTTTGCAGACTGTAGGTAAAATGATAACTGGCCTGCAACTCTTTTCCCCTTTTCAACCCAAACTGGCGGATCAGCATTCCTCCTGGTTTCACCGCTTTACTAAATCCTATAAACGCCTCTTCCATCGCTTCCGCTGTGCCATAGATATCGAGATGATCAGCATCCATTGCGGTGATCACCGCTATATCCGGACTCAGTTTCAAAAAGCTTCGGTCGTATTCATCGGCCTCAATCACACATACATTCTTCTCACTGCTCCAGAAATTCGAACCGTAATTCACTGCAATGCCCCCTAAGAAAGCATTACAGCCGAAACCACTGTCGCGCAGCAAATGCGCGGTCATGGTTGTAATGGTCGTTTTGCCATGGGTACCGGCAATACATATATTAAAAGAACTTTCACTGATCAGCTGCAAAACATCACTTCGTTTCACCACTTTGTACCCGTTCTCCCGGTAATAAACCAGTTCCGTATGCCCCGCCGGAACCGCTGGTGTATATACCACGAGTTCAGCTCCTTTCGGGATCAATGCGGTATTGTCTTCATAATGCACGTTGATCCCGCTGGCTTCAAGTTCCCGGGTCAGGGGTGTTGGGGTCTTATCATACCCGCTCACTTTTACTCCACCGGCATGGAAGAAACGGGCGATGGCACTCATGCCGATTCCTCCGATTCCGATAAAGTAGACCTCTTTCAGGTTGTCAATCCCCCCAAAGGGGGTATTCATAAGGACAGTATTGGCTTGTACGGTTTTCCCACCTGCACCTGGAAAAGTGCCCGGAGAGCATGTTTTTATTAAAAAATCGATTTTCAAAAGGTTCCGTCTATATAGTTTTCAGATCAGTTTCAAAATTTCATCCGCCACAACTTCATCGGCGTTTGTTATTGCCAGTGCTGCAATATTTGTTTTCATTTCCAGTTGCCTCGCTTCATCTTTTGCCAGCCCTATTGTTGTTGCAACCAATACCTGCATTACTTCATTATCCTTTACCTTCATCGCAGCCTTCTTATTCACCAATTGTTGTGCATTCACTGTCTGATGATCTTCGGCCGCAAACGGATAGGGCACAAACACTACGGGCTTTCTGGCGACACATAATTCAGCAACCGTCATCGCCCCTGAACGTGCAACCACTATATCAGCTGCTGCATAGGCAAATTCCATCTGCGTGATAAACTCGTTCACCCAAACCCCGGTTTTACCCTTTACAATTTCTTTTGCAGTAGCCGCATAAGGTTTTCCTGTTTGCCAGATCAACTGGAGACCTGCACCGAGGAGTTCATCGAGTCCGGCGCCAATCGCTTCATTAACTGACCTGGCTCCGAGACTTCCTCCCACTACAAACAAGGTCTTCTTCTGCGGATCCAGTCCAAAGAACTTGATTCCTTCTTCCCTTGACACATTGGCCCGGGTGATCGCTACCCTCACCGGGTTACCGGTGACCCTTATTTTATCCGCCGGAAAAAACTTTTCCATTCCATCCGTTCCGGTAAATACGCGGGTGGCTTTTTTTCCCAGCATGATATTCGATTTCCCGGCAAAGGAATTCGACTCATGGATAAAGGTTTTGATGCCTTTTGTTTGCGCGGTCTTCAAAACCGGGAAACTGGAATAACCTCCCACCCCGATGGCGGCATCCGGTCTGAACTGATTGAAGATGCGCCGCACCTGCAAAAAGCTTTTAACCAGTTTGAATGGTAACCCTATATTTTTTATCAAAGAGCTCCGGTTAAACCCGGCAATATCCAATCCTTCAATTTTGTAACCTGCTTGTGGCACTTTTTCCATTTCCATCTTTCCTTTTGCTCCTACAAAAAGGATCTCAATGGAAGGATCTTTTTTCTTCAGCGCATTGGCGATGGCGATGGCCGGAAAAATGTGACCGCCTGTACCCCCGCCCGCAATGATGATCCGTTTGCTCATACTTCCTGTTTTGCTGCTTTCGCCAATGCTGCACCTTCTGTCTGTTCCACATTTCTGGCCACACTTAATATGATCCCGATGGCCAGGCAGGTAAAGATGAAACTGGTTCCACCCATACTTACCAGGGGCAGTGTAACCCCCGTAACCGGAAAAAGATTCACCGTCACCGCCATATTCGCCACCGCCTGTATGGCCAGGGTAAAGCTGAGACCTAATGCGAGAAACGCACCAAACGCAAAGGGACATCGCTTGAAGATCCGGATACAGCGATAGAGAAAAACCAGGTAAATGAACATGATGAATGCCCCGCCGGCTATTCCATACTCTTCTATGATAATGGCATAAATAAAATCGTTATACGCCTGTGGCAGAAAATCACGGGTGGTACTGTTCCCCGGTCCTACTCCAAACACACCGCCTTTGGCAATCGCTATTTTTGCCTGGCTGGTCTGATAAGCGCCGCCATCGATATCTTCTTTTGTACCATATATAAAACTCTCTACTCTTCCGATCCAGGTATCCACCCTTACGGTCAGTCCGCTGCCGGAGGATTTTTTCACCACTTCACCATCCGATTTATGACGGATCACGGCGGCAGAGATCAGGATGATCAGCGGGATCATGGCGATTCCGATGGTCATCAGGATATGTTTGGTACTCACGCGGCCAATGAATAATAGCAGCAGGCAACTGGCACCGAGTAATAAAGCAGTTGACAGGTTGGCGGGTGCAATCAGCAGGCAGGTCAGGGCTACGGGCCAGATAACCGGCAGGAATCCTTTTTTAAAATCCTTGATCATATCCTGTTTCTTACTGAGCAGGCGGGCCAGGTACATAAAGAGTGCCAGCTTGGCCAGGTCAGACGTCTGCATGGTCATGTTGATGATCGGGAGCCGGATCCAGCGGCTACCTTCATTCATCTTTACGCCAAAGAACAGGGTATAAAACAATAAAGGAATTGACAGCAGGAAAACGAAGCGGGCGGCTTTAGAATAAAACGTATAATTAACCAGGTGCGCAAAATAAATCACCATGATACCCGCCAGAATGAAAGCCACCTGTTTAAACAGGTAAATTTCTGTGTTGCCCTTATAATTTTTATAAGCCAGCGAACCGGTAGCGCTATATACCGCCAGCAGGGATACCAGGGTCAGCAATACCACCAGGGCCCAGATCACCTTATCGCCTTTTGTCTTGCTGAACAGGTGCTGTGTATTGAAGGTATTCTTCAGGTCATTGAATCGTATATCCCGGGTAGCTTCCATGAATGCTTATAACTCTTTTACTGCTTGTTTAAATTGTGTACCCCTGTCTTCATAATTCTTAAAGAGATCAAAACTGGCGCAGGCCGGGCTCAGTAACACCACATCACCTTTCTCTGCAAAATGAAAAGCGGCATGCACAGCATCCAGCGCATTGTTCGTATTGACGATTGTACCAACCATATTTTCAAATGCCTCATGGATTTTGGAATTATCTGTACCCAGGCAGATGATCGCTTTGACTTTTTCCTTCATCAGGTCGGCAATCAGGGAATAATCATTTCCCTTGTCCACCCCACCAAGTATCAGGATGGTGGGTTTTGTCATGCTTTCCAGGGCATACCAGGTGGAGTTCACATTGGTCGCCTTGCTGTCATTTATAAAATCAACCCCGCGTACCGTGGCTACATGCTCCATCCGGTGTTCCAGGCTCTGGAAGTTCTTAACCGCGTCACGGATCTTATCCTTCCGGATATCCATGGTTGTTGTTGCCACACATGCTGCCATTGTATTATACTGGTTATGCTTTCCTTTTAAGGCAAAATCAAACACGCTCATGGTAGTAAAATCCTGTCCGGTTCTTACATACATGTCGCCGTCCTTGATAAATGCGCCGTTTGGTAATTCTCTTTTCATACTTATTGGCAGTTGGTTTGATTTGATATTGTATTCAGTTAAATATTTCAGTGTTACTTCATCATCTGCGCAGTAAATGAATGTATCATTCGCCTGCTGGTTCATCGTGATCCGGAACTTACTCCGGATATAGTTTTCGAATTTGTACTCGTAACGGTCCAGGTGATCTTCGGTGATATTGGTCAGGATGGCGATATCCGGACGGAATGTTTCAATATCATCGAGCTGAAAACTGCTCACTTCCACCACATACAACGGGCGGGGATCCAGGGCCACCTGTTTGGCAAATGAATCACCGATATTCCCGACCAGGGCCGCATCCAGTCCTGCTGCTTTGCAGATATGGAAGGTTAGCGCTGTAGTGGTGGTCTTCCCGTTGCTCCCGGTGATGGCAATGATTTTACTGTTGCCCTTGTACCGGTAAGCCAGTTCCACTTCGCTGATCACCGGGATTCCTTTGGCCCGGATCATTTTCACGATCGCGGCTTTTTCCGGGATACCGGGACTCTTCATCACTTCATCCGCATTCAGGATCAGGTCTTCGGTATGCTGTCCTTCTTCATAAGCGATCCCGGCTTCGGTTAATTCGTTACGATACTCTTTCTTCAAAGAACTTCCATCGGACAGGAAAACGTCATATCCTTTTTGTTTTGCAAGGAGGGCGGCTCCAACGCCACTTTCTCCCCCGCCCAGTATGACAAATCTTTTTCCCATATCAATTGATCAGTAGTGTACGGAACACGGTTCTTCACAAGTATTGGTTTTTCTACAACTGCACAACAATTC
>CAUJFR010000400.1 GCA_963169885.1 Bacteroidota bacterium | reverse complement strand
ATCAGGAACGGATTGACCGCACTGAAATAAACCGCCATATTATTCAGATGTGCCTTTGAGGTAAGCGAACGGGGAACCCGGTAGGTCAGCGTGATATTTTTCACTTTAATATAGGTTGCTTTCCGGTAAGTCAGCGCTTCCCAGTTCAGGGGTACGTCACTAGTTTGTGTTGGTTGCTGGTATTCATTACTGGGATTGGTTGGTGTCCAGTAATTCACTTTGCTGGACTGATAACGGCCCACCAGTCCCGGACGGGGTACCCGGTACATGCCACCCACTCTGAAGTAAGTGAGGACATTCAGGTCGAAATTTTTATAGGTCAGGGTATTCCCAATACTCAATGTATAGTCTGCGTTATGTGAGCCCAGTATTTTACGGTCTGCCGGACTGAAGGAGGAATCCTTATTCACATCTTCAATACGGATACGACCGGGCTGATAATTTACATTGGTACGGTTACCGGCTTTCTGCCAGTAATAGGTGGCCAGGATGCCTTTCCCGGGGATAGTATCTTCATACTGGAAAATGCCCTGGCTCTGGAATCCCCAGTAAACTGAAAGTGGTTGACCCAAAATCCAGAGGTTTGCAAAATTGCTGTTGCCACTTCCGTCGATATCGGCAATTTTTTCTTTATTGGTCGTGAATACGAGGTCAGTACTCCAGCGGAAATTACCTTTTACAATGTTCTGTGTGTTCAGAGTAAGTTCAACCCCTTTGTTGGTTACTTTACCGAGGTTTACAAATACAGACGTTACCCCATTGGCACCGGGAATGGATTTGCTTTGCAGTCCGTCCCTTGTATCTGAACTATAAATATCAATAGCACCGGTGATGCGGTTTTTAAACATCCCGAATTCGAGTCCAAGGTTGGTGGTACTGGTGGTTTCCCAGGAAAGATCCGGCGTACGGAACGTTGTGGGTGCTGTACCGATCGCTGCGGTACCATTCCCCCAATTGTAATTGGTAAAGGTGAGGGGGCCACCGGTCTGATAAGGAGCAATGGAAGCATTACCCACGCGGCCATAACCGGCACGAAGACGGGCAGCACTGAATACCTGTTGCTTACGGAAGAAATCCTCCCGGTCCAGTTGCCAGGCTACAGAAGCAGAGGGGAACCAGGCTCCTTTATTTCCTTCAGCCAGTACGGATGAATTATCATACCGGTTACTGATGGTCAGCAGGTATTTATTTTTAAATCCATACTCCACACGACCCATATAGGAAAGATACTGGGTGGCGGAAAATGTGCCATTACCAGTCACAATTGCGTCGGTGTTTCTGTTCAGTGAATACCATTTCTGTGCTTCAAAAATCAGGTTATTGGCACTCATGGTCAGGGATGATGACCTGTTGAGACTTTGTAATTCCTGCAGCAAGGTTACATTCAGCGAATGATCCGATTTTATTTTTGTATTATAGGTCAGGATATTATCGTATACCCATGAGGAAGAAGTATTGGTCGTTTGTGAAGCATTTGCCACACTCCCTAAGCGGATGGAGGACTGCGCACCATTAAACTGTCCTCGGATTGAACTCCGGGTATCTAATCCGAACATGGTGCGGTATTTCAGTCCCTTCAGGAAAGTAATCTCGGCAAATACGTTTCCAAAAACCCGGTTGATTTTTGTTTCATCAAATACGGTATTGCGGTCATTGATCGCATTGATAATCTGCTGATCCCGGTTGGGGAACATCACCCAGTTACCAGCGGTATCATACGGCTCCACCAGAGGTATCATCCCGGAAGCATTGGCATAGGAACTGGTGCTGCTATTCGTAATACTGTGAATAAAATTAACCGTGGCCCCAAAACTGATAAATTTAGCCGGCCTGAATTCAGCCGAGTTTCCCACGGTAAAACGGGTATAATCCTGGGCGTATTCAATTCCCTTCTGTTTAAAATAACCGGCATTGAAAGAAGCTTTAAACTTTTCACTGCCGGCCGTTACACTGATATTATGATTGGTAGTGGTACCATGACGGAGTCCCACTTCATTCTGCCAGTCAAAGCTTCTTACTTTAGAGGGATCATACATATCGATACTATCCAGTTGTGTTGCGATCCCCAGGTTCTGCAACATTGCCCGTTCTTCCGCCGTGGTAGCCCTTTTGCGGGCGATAAACGTATTGGTGGAAGGATCGTAAACGTTCCAGGTGTAGGCATCCTTGATCGAATTCCATTGTTCCGCACTGCCGAAACGAGTCCAGAACAAAGCGATATCGTTTAATGCAGAAGGATAATAATAAAGCGGGTTACTGGCTGTAGCCACGCCACGGGTGCGGGTATAGCTTTTATCGGCAAAGAAAGCCTGACGCCATGAATCCGCAATTTCAGGTCCGTTGAAAATCGGTATTTGACGGATGATGGTTTCGACAGACTGGCTTCCCTGGTAATTTACAGAGATCTTTCCCGCCTTCCCTTTCCGGGTGGTGATTTGTACGACTCCATTGGCGCCGCGTACACCATAGACCGCGGTGGCGGACGCATCTTTGAGGATGTCGACAGACTCTATGTCTGCCGGGTTCATGTCATCAATCGTGTAACTCACCGGAAAACCATCCACCACATAGAGCGGATCATTACCGGCACTCAGGGAACGATTCCCACGTATACGTATAGACGCTCCTGCACCGGGACGAAAACCACTGGGCGTTACATCCACGCCTGCCAAACGACCCTGCAAGGCCTGGGTAAGATTGGTGGTCTGTACCGAACGGAGATTGTCACCGGTAATGGACGTGGTTGCACCCGTCACTTCCACTTTCTTACGGGTTCCATACCCCACCACTACCACATCCTGCATCGCCGCAGCGGTGCTGGTGATGGTGATTTCGACGGATGCTTTACCATCCAGGGGAAAATCAAACTCCGCAAATCCAACAGACGAAACATGCAGCACGGCCGTAGTGGAAGGAACCATCAACTCAAACGTTCCATCCTGTTTGGTGGCTGTTCCCGAAGTGGTTCCCTTTACCTGCACGGTAGCAGAGGGTACCGGCTTTCCGGTTTCATCGACAACTTTACCAGTGATTTTAATATTGTTTTGGGCAAATGCAAAGAAAGGACATAGGAGCAGGAGCACACAATAGTGTACTACTCTGCTAATAGCAGGTTTTTGATTCATACAGCAGCAATTATTTGTTTACAGTAGCTAAGATTGTAATATGTACTGCCTGCTGCATCCTGAACTATCCTGAAACTGTTGAACTATTTACGCAATCGTTCCCGGCAAAGTGACACAAAATAAATTTGGTGTACCTGGTACACATAAGCTATGGCATATAAAAGACTTCCTGTAAGGAAACCGAGACCGGCGAGTTATCCGGATTGCTTTCCATGATATCCTTCATATAGGCCCACCACTTTTTCATGATGGCCTGTGCGGGTAATACGTTCATATTCGCCGGATCCTCTACTTTCAACACCCCGAAGAGAAAACCGGTTTCCTCTTCCAGGAAGATCGAGTAATCACTGATCCCATTCTCTTTCAGGAGCTGCGACAATTCCGGCCATATCTCATCATGTCTTTTCCGGTACTCTGCTTCCTGTCCTTTGAATAATTTCATTTTGAAAGCCAATCGTTGCATAAAATATTATTTATAGATTTAAAATATCTGAACAAGTCCCGTCAACTGTCACGTACTGTCTGTTTTTTTTAGCCGCATGAATTTACCAAATCTCCGGTTTTTGAATGAATTTTACGATGTACTGAATAATTAAGCTTAACGATTGTATATGAAAAGAATCCTCTTGCTCACCGGTTTTTTGTCGCTGATGATCACGTCTTTCAGCCAGTCTTTACCCAAGCGTAAAAAGATCCTGAAAACGATGCAGCTGACCAACCAGTATTTCATGAATAAATGGCCTGATGCCGGTAAATCCATTTTTACCAATATTGAACGCCCTAGTAATATCTGGACCCGCGCGGTCTACTACGAAGGTCTGATGTCGCTCTATGGCATTGATAAAAAGAAAACTTACTACGATTATATGCTCCAGTGGGGTGAAAAACATAAATGGGGTTTGCGCGGCGGCATCAAAACACGGAATGCGGATAACCAATGTTGTGGTCAGACGTATATTGATATGTATCTCCTCGATGGCAAACAGCATCCGGAACGCGTGAAGGATATTAAAGCCTGCATTGATACCATGCTGTCCACTCCCAAGGTAGATGACTGGAACTGGATTGATGCCTTGCAGATGGGCATGCCGGTATTTGTAAAACTGGGTAATCTTTATAATGACACCCGCTATTTTGACCGGATGTATGAAATGTATGCTTTTACCAAAAACAAACATGGAGGCAAGGGTTTGTACAATACCGCTGAAAAACTCTGGTGGCGGGATAAGGATTTTGTGCCGCCCTACAAAGAGCCCAATGGCGATGATTGTTACTGGAGCCGTGGAAATGGTTGGGTAGTGGCCGCCCTGGTGAAAACACTGGAAGCTTTACCTAAGTCTGATCCGCATTACAATGAATACCTGCAGGATTATAAAGATATGTGTGCTGCCCTCCTGCCCTTGCAACGCACAGATGGTTACTGGAATGTCAGTCTGAACGACGCCAATCATTTTGGTGGTAAAGAAGTGTCCGGCACTTCCCTGTTTATATATGGTTTTGCCTGGGGCATCAACCACGGATTACTGGATAAAAAAACCTACAAACCCGCAATTGCAAAAGCCTGGAAAGCAATGGCGAAAGAAGCGGTACATCCGGATGGCAAACTGGGCTTTGTACAAGGCACGGGTAAAGAACCCAAGGACGGACAACCGGTGGGCTATGACAAGACTCCGGATTTTGAAGACTACGGGTTGGGTTGTTTCCTGCTGGCCGGAACGGAGATTTATAAAATGAAATAAGGCATGAAAAACATTCTTCTTTGTTTATTGCTCCTTACGTTACAACACCCCGTTGTACTGGCTCAGGCCAAAAGGCCCAATATCATTTTCATCTTTGCAGATGACCTGGGTTATGGGGAGATTGGTTGTTACGGACAACAAAAGATCGAAACCCCGCAGATTGATAAAATGGCAGCAGCCGGATTACGCTTTACCCGTTTCTATTCCGGTTCCACCGTCTGTGCCCCGGCCCGCACTTCCCTGCTGACGGGTATGCATACGGGACATACGCTGATCCGGGGCAATCTTCCTTTTGCACCAGAAGGACAAATTCCATTACCTGAAAAGGCTAAAACCTTTGCGAACTATCTGCAGGAAAACGGGTATGCCACTGCTGCATTCGGTAAGTGGGGATTGGGATTCAATCAAAACAGTGGCGATCCCAACAAACATGGCTTTGATCGTTTTTACGGTTACAATTGCCAGAGCCTGGCGCATGATTATTACCCGCCTTATCTCTGGGACAATCATCAGAAAGTGGAATTACCCAACAATGGGAAGGATTCCGTCTACTCCGCTGCATTGATCCATCAGCAGGCATTGCAATATATTAAAGCGGCAGGCGCAGAACCCTTCTTCATGTACCTGCCATATACTTTACCCCATGGTGATGTGATCGGTCCGCATGATGAATGGTATTCACACTATACAAATAAATTCAATGAGACTCCACTGACCGGGAATAAACTGAAAACAAGGGCCCATAATGCGGTGCCCGAGCCCCTGCCCCATGCACAGTTTGCGGCCATGATCTCAAGACTGGATCAGTATGTAGGCGAAATCATAAAGGCTATTGCCGATAAAGGACTGGCCGAAAACACCCTGATCATTTTTACCAGTGATAACGGTCCTCATCGGGAGAACGGCGGGGATCCGGAATTTTTCAACAGCAGTGGAGAGTTCCGCGGCATCAAACGTGACCTGTATGAAGGCGGGATCCGCGTTCCCTATGTAGCGTACTGGCCTGGTAAAATCAAACCAGCAGTGAATCATGAACCCGCTGCTTTATGGGATATGTATCCAACAGTACTTGAACTGGCGGGCATTAAAAACAAGGTAAAAACAGACGGACTGTCCCTGGTTCCTGTTTTACTCAATAAAGGGAAACGTAAACAGCATGAATACTTCTATTGGGAGTTTCATGAGAACAACGGAAGACAGGCCATCAGTTGGAAAAACTGGAAAGCAATCCGGTTGAATGTGTCCACCGCCAGTCCTTCACCAGTGGAGTTATATGATATTTCAACAGATCCGGAAGAGAAGAATAATCTCGCGGACCAATACCCCGCCATCGTGAATAAATTATCCGGATGGATGAGGAAAGCGCATCAGTATAATCCGGACTGGCCGTTGCTGTTTGCTGAAAAGCAGATTGCTCAGTAATTATCGCTTACCGAGGTTGGTCAGTTCAACCGCATCGAATTTAAATGGCATGTTTGATATCAGTTCAGCTTTTGTAAATGGGCCTGATGGAAAGTACAAGGCCGTCAAAGCCGTAAGGCCCTTATCCGCGAATACTTCAACGGAGGACTGATCCACTACTACAGATAGCTTAATGGTATCGGTCAAGCTGATACGTGGCGCCACCATCCTTAATGGGAAGTCGGCATGAAAGGCCGTATTGCCCGACTTGCTGCGGTCGATATAATATTGATTCAATGTATCATCATATCCGACCAGCAGTTCTTCCCCGGCTTCATTTGAAAAGCGTAAAGAAAAAGCATGTTTAGCCGTTGAGAGATTGATCTGGCAGGGAACGCCGGATTTGTTTGACATACGAAAAACGTCATACGGGCTTTTCCCCATGCCTTTTGAAATAACCGTACCACTTAAAATAGGAAGGAGTGATTTTACCGGCCAGGAAGTAATCCGTAAATCATTTCCGGTTTTTTCTAAGCGTAGTTCACGAGGCAGGGTCATGGCACTTCGCCAGGTAGTGGTTGGTACCACCTGTGCATAGGACCAGTTACTCATCCAGCCCATAAAGAAGGTCTTGTCACCGGTATTGCTCCAGGTCACCCCGGCATAATTATCCGGTCCGTAATCAATCCATTTTGTTTCGGTGCTATAGGGATGAAATGTCTTTCCGTCAAAATCACCGAGGAAGTATTGAGTGGCTGAGCCTTTATTCGGACCACCGGGATTCAGACTGACCAGTAATACCCAGACTTCTTTTCCCTCATGTTTCATAGGGAACAGGTCCGGACATTCCCATACACCGCCATGGGCACCGGCTTTGTCACCAAACTCACTTTCCTTCGTCCAGTTTTTTAAATCAGGGGAGGAATAAAAATGAATCCGGTCGGCCACCGCGAGGGTCATGATCCATTTGTTGGCGGCGGTATTCCAGGCCACTTTCGGATCACGGAAATCAACCAATCCCGGACTACGCAGTACCGGGTTGCTTTTATACTTGATCCAGGTCTTGCCTTCATCCAGACTATACGCGATGCTTTGGTTTTGAAAACTTTTACTCCCCTTCTTCATCGCGGCTTCATCGTGTTGAGTAAAGATGGCCACCAGCGGAACCTGGCCGTTCATTCCAAATCCGGAAGTATTATTCTTATCCACCACGGCACTGCCGGAGAAGATCATACCGAGACTGTCAGGATATAACGCGATGGGCTGATGTTTCCAGTTCATCAGGTTGGTACTGGTGGCATGTCCCCAGTG
Source organism: Bacteroidota bacterium (assembly GCA_963169885.1). Taxonomy (GTDB): domain Bacteria; phylum Bacteroidota; class Bacteroidia; order Chitinophagales; family Chitinophagaceae; genus JJ008. The sequence goes on along the minus strand of CAUJFR010000400.1, from coordinate 91 downwards.
CATCGGTCCCCATACATTACCATCCGGATAATATTGATAGAACAGATGATAAGTGCCTTTGTAGTAGACCATCCCGTTGGGATCGTTCATC
>CAUJFR010000399.1 GCA_963169885.1 Bacteroidota bacterium | reverse complement strand
TTGCCTGCACTCAGTGGCAAAGGACTGCTGGTTGGGGTATTGACCGGTATTGTGGCTGCAGCCGGTTCTATTCTCTATGGCAACCTGAAGAATTCCTATTATTTCCATTCAGAAAATCACAAAGACGGCGATATGATCAATATCCGGTTATCGGAGGAAGTGTCCTTTCTGAATAAGGCCGCCATCCGCCAAACCCTGGATCATATGCCGGAGAATTCCACGGTACTGATAGATGCATCCAATACCAAGTATATTGATTACGATGTACTGGAGCTGATCAAAGAGTTCCGGGATATCAAAGTGCCGTTGAAAAATATACGGCTGACCCTGAAAGGATTTAAAGACGCATATAACATTGAAAATTATTCACAAGTACAATCTGTACATTAAAAAAGAAATTATAAAATGAGAGTACATACTAAAGAAACACAATCACACCTGACCCCGCGAATGGCCCTGGATATCCTGCAGGAAGGGAATGGCCGTTTTATCAAAAACCTGAAAGCCCAACGCGATCTGCTCGGCCAGGTAAATGCCACCCGCGAAGGACAATGGCCCTTTGCCACGATTCTGAGTTGTATGGACAGCCGGACTTCTGCAGAGCTGATTTTTGACCAGGGACTGGGGGATATTTTTTCGTTGCGCATTGCGGGTAATATTGTGAATACGGATATCCTGGGCAGTATGGAATTTGCCTGCAAAGTGGCCGGTTCCAAACTGATCGTGATTTTGGGCCATACAAAATGCGGTGCAGTTAAAGGAGCCTGTGATCATGTAGAAATGGGCAACCTGACCGAGCTGTTGTCAAAACTGCAACCGGCTGTATACCAGGAAAGGGAAACAGTAAATCAGGAAATGCGTAATTCAAAGAATCCTGTATTTGTAGAAAATGTTTCCTCCATCAATGTCCGCCGCACGGTGAAGAGTATCATTGAGCGGAGCTATATCATTGAGCAAATGGTGGAAACCGGTGCAATCGGGGTGGTAGGTGCCATGTATAATATTGATACAGGCCGGGTGGAATTCTATGATGATGTACAATACATAAAAGACGAAATGAATCCGGAATTCAGCGTGGCTGATTTGCGGCATTAAGCAGGGATCCCGGGTTTATAAATAAAATTTATGCAGCAACCATTTGACGCGGATGAAGTGATTCATCAGCTGAAACACTATCTCCCCGCCCAGCAGGCATTGAAGGATTTTATCCATCACAACTCGTTGCATGCTTTCCAGCACCAGAAATTCTATGATGGCATTTTCAAGGCCTCCCGGATTTTTGGATTCCAGGTACACCTGCAATTAGGAGAATACCGGGAAATGTACCAGACCGGACGTATCCGGGAAGATGTGGTGAATCGGGTGATTGAATGGAGGAAAGGGAAAAAGGAAATGCGCTCCTGGAAAGAGAAAATGCTGTTGCAGGAATACAACCCGGTTTTTGAACCCCGTATAGGAAAATTGCGGACGAGGTGGAAACAGATTTATGGCATTGATCTGGATAACCGGGTGCATCCCTTGTTATTCCGCATACTTTGCAGCTTTCTGGATCAGGGTATTGCCCTGAAGGAACTGCCCGTGGTCAACCGGAGTTTCACCACTACCATCCGTGAACTGGAGTCAAAATCATTAGTTAGTTTTTTTAATACCCGGAAAGTCCGGCAACTTTTTATCTCCGGGGATTATTCTATTGACGGATTGTTGAAGCAATTGGTAGGGGATAAAGCCTACTATGAACAATATCTTTTTGACCAGCAATTCGCCCATCATGGCTGGAGTGGCTTTGTCAGTGCGGCTGAGGATAACCCGCAGACATTGCCGGACCGTAAACTGATTACACTCCGGGAACTGGTTGAATTTGAATTGTTACTGGAACTGGATGCACTGGATAAGGAGTTGGGTGCCGCCTGGAAACCCCTGACCACTCATATTTCTGCTGCACCGGTGGATTTGTTTGCACCGGTACCACCAACGGAGTTTACCGAAGTGATAGCCTGTTGGCAGACCGCATTTGAATGGAGTTATTATGACAGTGTGCTGCGGGGGATGCTGATGGCAAAACCGAAGCCAGTTCCTGAACAGAAAAGCCTCCAGGCCATTTTTTGTATTGATGAACGGGAAGATTCCATCCGTCGTCATATAGAGGCCGTGGATAAACAGGCAGAAACATTCGGTGCACCCGGTTTTTTTGGTGTGGAATTTTATTTTCAACAACAGGGCAGTAAGTTCTACGATAAATTATGTCCGGCCCCGGTAACACCCAAATTCCTGATCAAGGAATCGGAAGCCAGCACCGTACATCAAGATGACCTGATCTATACAAAGTATACACACGGCATTATTTCCGGTTTTTTCCTGAGTATTGGTTTTGGATTCTGGGCACTGGCTAAAAAACTGCAGTTGCTTTTCCGCCCCAAAATGAGCCCGGCTATATCCAACGCCTATGGTCATATGGATAAAAAATCCAGGCTGTCCATCGAAAATCAGGATCCGGCGCATATCGAAAACGGGTTACAGATCGGTTATACTGTGGAAGAAATGACAGCCCGGGCGGAAGCTTTCTTAAGAGGGATCGGATTGATTAAAGATTTTGCCCCCCTGGTCTATATCGTGGCCCATGGAAGCAGCAGTGCCAATAACCCACATCACGGGGCCCATGATTGTGGCGCCTGCAGCGGAAGACCCGGTGCCACCAATGCGCGGGTACAGGCGTTTATCCTTAATCATGATAAAGTCCGAAAGATATTAGGAGAGCGGGGTATTTCCATTCCGGATAGCACCCAGTTTGTGGGTTGCATGCACGATACCGCTGCGGATGTAATGGATTATTACGACGAGGATGTACTGAATGACACTAACGGACAGGCACACCTGCTGAATATCCAGCGTTTTGAAACGGCCCTGAACCTGAATGCCAAAGAAAGGAGCCGGCGTTTTGCCTCCATCAATACCAAACAGGAACTGGAGCAGGTGCGTAAAGCCATCCATAACCGCTCGGTTTCCTTATTTGAACCCCGGCCCGAACTCGGGCATGGCACCAATACCCTCGCAATCATCGGCCGTCGACAGGTCAGTAAAGGATTGTTCCTGGACCGCCGGGCCTTCCTGAACAGTTATGATTATACAACCGATCCGGATGGTTCGATCCTGTCAGCCGTAATGCGGCCGATCGGACTGGTCTGCGGAGGGATCAACCTCGAATATTATTTCTCCCGCGTGGATAATATTAAACTCGGTGCCGGTACCAAACTACCTCATAATGTGATGGGGCTGTTCGGCGTAG
>CAUJFR010000398.1 GCA_963169885.1 Bacteroidota bacterium | reverse complement strand
ATGCCTGCGAACCGGGCATTAAGAAGCTGTCTCAGTAAGAGATGGCTTTTTTAGTTTAGGTAATTTATCGGAGATAGGAGTAGAAGTCGGGTGTCGGATGTCAGGAAACAGCCCTTTTTTGACAGGTGTTCGGTGTTCGCTGTTAGGTGTTAGGAAACAGCCCTTTTTTGACAGGTGTTTGGTGTTCGCTGTTAGGTGTTAGGAAACAGCCCTTTATTGACAGGTGTTCGGTGTTCGCTGTTAGGTGTTAGAAAACAGCCCCTCCTTAGAAATAAATGTTCAAGGCACGTCAGTCGTACTTCGTACTTCTTACTTTGTACTTTATCATGCGGGTTTTGGCACTGAAAACGAGAACGTACTTCCTTCGCCGGGCTCACTTTCAATATAGAGCTGACCACCGTTTCTTACCAGAAACTCTTTGCAGAGCATCAGTCCCAGTCCGGTACCGGATTCACTGGCTGTACCCTTGGTGGTGAAATAATCATTATTCCGGATGCGCATCAGGGCTTCGTGGCTCATACCCATTCCACTGTCCTGAACATAGATTTCAAGAAAAGTCGGGTGTTCGTGTACACCGATACAGATCTTCCCTTTTTCCGGGGTGAATTTGATGGCATTGGACAGCAGGTTACGCAATACGAGGCTCATCATATCTTTATCACAATAGCCAAATACTTTGGGAGGGGCATCATTCAACAAGATCACTCCTTTGTTACGGGCAGGAAGCAGCAGTGCCTGGTAAACTTCATTGATGGAATCTTCAATATCCACGATTTCCGGGTTTACGGTATGTGCCTGCATCTGTGCTTTGGCCCATTGCAGCAGGTTTTCCATCAGTCCAACCGCATAGTTCATGTCATTGAGTACTTCCGGAATATTATTTTTCAGATCATCTGCAGATAGTTTTTGTTCATGGGCTTCTTTGAACAGGTTCCGGATCGCATACATCGGGGCTTTCAGATCATGCGAAATGATACTGAATAATTTTGTCTTTACTGAATTCAGTTCAGCCAGTTGGGTAGCCTGTTGTTTAAGCAGGGTCGCACTTTCTTCCAGTTTCCGGCTTTGTTTTTGAATCTGGGTGTTCTTGTCTTCAAGAATCGTGTTTTTTGTCAGAATACGTCCCTGGTATATACTGTTTTCTTTTTTGATCAGGAATAATCCATAAAAAATAAATAATAAGGAAAGTCCCTGGTTCATCAGGTAAAGTCCGTTGCTGATCTCGCGTAATTCATAAGGCTGATGACGAATCACCACGGCCAGCAGAAAATAACTGACCATGGAAAAACTAAGCGAAAAAATAATATTACCCAGGGAATTCAGAAAGAAGACGGCCAGTATCCCGAAAAGAATAAAGGAAAGGCTGATGCCCGGATTAAATCCATACAGATATACCACACAGGTAAAGAAAGGATAGAGAATAAAATAGGCTACTAAAGCCATTTCCTGTTTTTTCTGATAATTCAGGAAAAGCACCAATACACTTACCAGGGCTGGCAGACAGGCAATCAGCCAGGCAGAAGCGGGTAATCCCTGACTCATCAGCATACCGGTTACCGGAAAGAGCAGACCGATCAGCAGCTGAATGAAATTGACCTGGTTGAAAATGCGCAACTTTCGCTGATCATATTCTTCCATTGCCGAACTAACCCCAAATGACTGTACGAGATTAAAAAGGGTCAGCAGCTGCTTCCGCTGAAGAATAAACCGGCGCTCGTACCGGTTGGCAGATTCTTTCTGCTGGATGAGTGGCTGTGCAGTAATTTCCATTGGTTTTGACTTAAGAATTGGATAAACAAAATAACAGGTAAAGCGAACAATTACCTACAAATCAACGAGAAACTTACCTCCAAATCGTAAATCTACGTGTCCGGCACTGCGGAAAACTGCAAAATCAAAACCGGGTAGAACTAACCATAAATCCTGAAAATAGCGAAAGAGGTCTACGTTTTCGCTCCGAGAGTTTGTGCCTGGACTATTAACGCGATTCAGGCTGAAGTATACATTTTTATTATTTACCCGCTTTTTACTTCTAGACTGTTATAAACAGATTTTACAGAAACGGAAGTCTATACCTTTATTACCGGCAATTTTATTTTAAATAAAAAGGTAGATAACGACAATGGTAGAATCGGTGCGACCAGGTGTTCCCGCAACTAACTATTTTTCCAGAAACATGTTTTCCTGCTATAACCACTTCAGAAAACAGTTCTGCTTTTATTAACTTTGCGCAGACTTCAACCAAATGGCAGAACATTCACATCAACTGGCGGCGATCCTGTTTGCCGATATAGTCGGTTATACGGCTATGATGCAGGAAAACGAGGCAGATGCCGTCGAAAAAGTGAACCGTTTCAGGGAATCGGTGGAACTGATCGCCGAAGAACTCAACGGTAAGATTATCCAGTATTACGGAGACGGTTCCCTGTTGCTGTTTCAAAGTTCGACAGAGGCGGCAGAATTTGCCAAGTTACTCCAGGAAGACCTTTATAATGAGCCCAGGATTCCGGCGCGAATCGGGATTCACATGGGGGATGTACTCGTGCATAGCGGTAATATATTCGGGGATGTTGTCAATATTGCCTCCCGGATCCAGGCCCTGGCACCGGTAGGCGGCGTTTATATCTCGGAAATGGTGTACCGCAATATTGCCAATAAAAAGGAACTGGAAGCCCTTTTCGTAAGGGAGGAAAAGCTCAAGAATGTAAAAGGAGCGGTCCGGATTTACCAATTACTCACAGAAGGGGCAGAAGCTTACGTTCAACCTTCCGGGGTGCCGGAAACACCCGTTTCCGCTTCCGGACCCAGTAATATAGCCGTGCTTCCCTTTGCCAATCTGAGCAGCGACCCGCAACAGGATTATTTCAGTGACGGACTCACCGAAGATATTATTACCCAACTTTCCAAAATCAGGGCTTATAAGGTCATTTCAAGGACCTCGGTCATGCAATACAAGCATTCACCTAAAAGTGTAAAAGAAATCGGTAAGGAGCTGGGAGTCACGCTGATACTTGAAGGAAGTGTGCAGCGTCACGGGGATCAGGTACGAATCACAGCCCAGCTTATTAATGCCGTCTCTGATGAACATATCTGGGCCGATTCCTATGACCGTCCGATGCTGGATATCTTCTCCATCCAACGGGAAGTGGCCCTGGCTATTGCCGCAGTGCTGAATACAAGTTTGTCGAATAAAGAGACCCGGGAACTCGATTATATCCCAACCACGGATTTGCTGGCTTATGATTATTACCTCCGGGGTAAGTTGTTGCTGGAAAACCGGAATAAAGCCGATGTATTGCTGGCCCGTGATTATTTTATCCAGGCCGTAAACCGGGATAAAACATTTGCGGTGGCCTACTCCGGGTTAGCGGATACCTACCTTTTATCTTCATTCAGGGGATATGAAGATCCCGTGATGATGCTATGGCAGGCCAAAAAATATATTGATACGGCCGCCGGACTTGATTCCTTTTCCGGGGAGACCCAGGCCTCACTGGGTTATTGGTATTTTCAGAGTTTTGACTGGCATGCCGCGGAAATCACGTATCGCAGGTCCATCAGCCTGAATCCCAATCAGACGAATGTGTATCTCTGGCTGGCCATCTTACTGGAAGCAAAAGGTGAATATGAGGAAGCCCTGAAAATATTTGAAATGGGGGCAGAGGTCAACCCGATGTGGGATTATCTGCAAAAGAATAAAATTCTTCTGCTGGTCAATATGAACAAAAAGGAGGAAGCCTTTGCCTGCATGAAAGGCCTGGTGGATAAATCACATGACAGTGTGGTCAAAAGAAAGCGCTATGAGGAGTTATCCAGGTTGCACTGGTCCTATAACGAAAAAACGGAAGCGATTGCCACAGCCCGTAAATCAGGAAATCTTCCGCTGCTGAAATTTTATACAGACGGGGATTATGCGGCTTTACAGAAAATGGTGGATGATCATTATGACGGCCTGAGAGCAAGAAGTGAATATGTTTCACAGTTGTGGCAGGGTCTTGATTATGCCCATGCGGGTGCAAGGGAGAAAGCACTTGACTGTTTTAATAATGCGGTTGCTCTCAAGGAAGCGGCCGTATCCCTGTTGCTGATCCGTGATTTTGAGTACCTGAATATCAAATACCTCAGTATGGCCCTGCTCACCCGGAAAGTAAAACAACTGATCAATTTCTGATCAGTGCGGTGGCTGGAAAACCAGGTGTGCAATAAAAACCATTTCTTCTTCACGGTGAAATTCCCGGATCTTCCCGGAGTAATAATCAATGCGGCTGCGGATATCCCTGAATTCATCACTCTCATGATCGATACGGGGTCCGTCACCATTATACACAATCCGGATCATCAGGCAGAAATCCCGGTAACTTAACTCGGTTAAAATATAACTGCTTCTGCGTCTGTTCAGGATCAGCGAAATAAAATCCTGTACAATCCGGTAAACAGATAGTTTATCCTGGTGACTGAGTGCTTCAATCTGCGGATCATTGCAATAAAAACTGATATCCGGTGCACCGGGTTGCTTGTAATTACTGATCAGGTTTTCTATACTGGGGAGCAGTCCGAGCAGTGATAATCCGGACGGATATAACTGATTACTCAGTTTATTGAGTTCAAGGACTGCCATGTGAATGGCCTGTTTCATCTCGGCTGAAAATGACGGATCCTCATGATTGTCCTGCTTGCCCTGCAACATCAGGTTGACATACACCAGTAACTGGTTGACATTGTCGCGAAGTATTTCCGCTATATGTGACCTTTCTTTTTCCTGTATTTCTATAATGGCCCGGAGGAGTTCTTTTTCATTGGCCAGTTTTTCTTCAGATTTTTTTTTCAGGTGCCCCACATCGGCAACATGCGCATAGAAACCGGTTGTTTCTCCGTCACTGATATCTGGTATTAACGTCACCAGTACCGGAATATCACCTTTGTCTTTATCTTTTATGGTGCGCTCAAAAATATGCGGATGACCCGAAAGGACTGAACGTATGTAATACCGGTTTTCAGTATATAAATCCTGGCCTACAAAATCGCGGATATGCATTTTCCCGATCACTGATCCGGATGTTTGATTAAACCATTCCAGGCCAGCGTCATTTACAAAACGGCATCGTTCATTTTTATCCCAGTAAGCCAGCATGGCGGGGTAGGGACGGTGAATTCTTTTTCTCTGAGTTACCTGCTCAGATCCGCTGTCATCAGCAGCGGAATTTCCACTCTGCGACATATCGTTTTCATTTATTGTAATTTACTGAAAAAGCAGGAGGAATAAAATGATTTTTTACAGGACGCCGAAAACGTGGGCATTTACTAACCTATAAAAATGAAATGACGTTCTTTTTACATTACCTGTTAGGGGAAAAAGGAAAGGAAATGGTCTTTATGCAGGCCGTTTACGAATAACCGTTTCCCAACCATCATATTGTCCTTTGCAACGGATGGCTTCTGCTTTTACCCAACTGGTAATTTTATTGATGGAGGAAAGGTCTGCTTTATCTTCCCGGGTCAACTGAAGGCTGAAAGGCGCATCTGTTGGACCAGCACTGTCTTTGGAAACAATTTTAAACCGCTGACTGACGGCTTTGTAGATAAAACAATCCCTGTCCTTTTCTGATTTGAAATGCAGGAAATGGTCAACCGGTCTGGGCGTTGCCGTATTGTCACCGGATTTTTCCAACCGCATCACGATACCCTGGTTTTGCATAAACATCCTGGTTTCTTCATTCGGGTACAGGAAATGAAGATAGGCATCCCAGGTCTTGTCTTCTTTGATCAGGAAAGCAGGGCTGTAGTCCGGAAAAAAGGTTGCAAGGAGTTGAGTTACTTCTGCTTTGAGACCTGCGGTATCCCTGACATAGAAATAATCCTTTCGTTCACATTGATACGTAAATGTGCCGGTCAGTAATGTTCCCTGATGGCGACCTGCCAGGGCTACAATGGAATCCGAAATCCGGTTGAGCGAAATAAATGCCGTAGCTGCTGGTAAACCATCCGGCGTACAGTTTTTAAATTTCACACCCGCCGCAAACAGGTAAGGCAAACTGCTGTCCGGGGCCTGTTTTTTCAGCGTCATATTCACCAGGGTACTGCCCGGCCCTTTTTCATAGCGTGCCAGGTAAGTAGCCCAATCGCCGGTCTGCGCCATTCCTGAACTACAGGCGGTAAAAAATAAAAACTGAAACAGATTTTTTTTCATGTCCGGCGAAGTTAACCGGTTTGTTCCGGGACAGGGGGGAGGGTTGATATTTTATGATTTAATTAGATTTCAGTTGTCAGGTGTCAGTTGTCAGGTGTCAGGTGTCCGGTGTCAGGGAACAGCCCCTATTTAGAAGGTGTTCGTTGTTAGGTGTTAGTTGTTAGGAAACAGCCCCTTCTTAGATGTAATTGTTCAAAGTACTTCAGTCGTACCTCGAACCTCGTACCTCGTACTTCTAATTTTGTACTTTTCCTAGCCATTCCACCAGCGCCTTTTTGATGGCTTCCCCAATCAGCTTTTGTTTTTCAGGGTCGGTGAGGATCGCCCGGCTGGCCGCATTATCGCCGATTTCGAGTAAGACACGGTATGGAGCAGTATTTACCTGTTCATCCAGGCTGTAAAAACTGAGTTTACCGGTAGCGGCACAACGATAGTCATTCCGGCCGGTTGTGCTGTCCAGCAGCACGCCCCGGTTTTCCATACCCGATACCTCACAGATGGCTTTTACCAGGACAGCCGCCAGTTCCCGGTTGTCTGCTTCATGTTTATCCCCGTAATGGATATACCCCCAGACCGCATTCCTCCGGGTGCCCCCGTTATTGTGCACGGATATGAATACCCGGGGCTTGAGTTTATTTGATTCCTGCAATTCGTAGGCATAGCCGGATATTTTTCCATCGATAACAGCCGATGTATGCTGGATTTTGGTATTACTGCCGGAATCGGCATGGTGGTAGTCCGCTTTTCCCAGGCTCCAGACTTTATATTCCCGGAGTCCGGGTTGGGTACCCATCGCCGCTTCCACAATGGCATTACAAGTGGCCGCCTCGCTGAAGTCCTTGCCGGTGTCTGTCTGGTGGGAGGGCTGCCATACTACTACCGACCGGATTCCGGTTCCTTTTTTGACGGCTGAACAACCAAACTGGAACTGGATGACCAATACCAAAAAGATGCTAAAATTGCGCATTGTTTTGCTTTCTCTAAAAGTAAGGGTTTAAATGCCCGATCCGGCTAAAAAGCAGCCGGGAAACCGGGCCGGGAATACCAGGACTGTCCGTCGCAGGTTACTGCCGGCAGCTCAAAAAATCTTCCCACATTTTTCCTTTCCTATTGTGAATAACTGCCCCTGCAGCGTCCCTTGTTTTATCTCCCTTTGGCTTAAATTCGCCGCCTGA
>CAUJFR010000397.1 GCA_963169885.1 Bacteroidota bacterium | reverse complement strand
GTTAAAAATGTAAAGTCCAAAAAACCGGCTACCCCGAAAGCCTGGATCTATACCGGCACCAAACTGTCCAAAGAGACAGCCATGAATTAAACAACTAAAGGACGGTCTCATATACAGTAACAGGATAGGGCTGCCGCTTGTAAAAGCTGCAGCCTTTTTTGTGCCTGTAAAATAATTTGGTGGCCGTCTGCGCCCTTTCTACTTTAGCGGCAAATACACTTCATGTTTGGCTTATTTAAAAAGAAAAACAATCCTGATTCCGTAACGGTAACTGATAAAGTGGTGATCAGCGAACAGGCCAAACTGGCTGTACTGCTGGAGGCCTGGAATAACCAACCACAGTCGGTGATCGTTTGCTGGTTTGAGGATAGCCTGGAAAAAATCACAGCTTATATGAATGAGCACAGTTCAGTAGCTGTGCCGGTTTTACTGGTCCGTGAAGCCCTGACGGCACAACGGGCAGGAAGAACACCCCTCTTCGCTGAACATTATCCGCTTCTCAGTAAAGAGCAGGAGGCCTTCCGGGCCATGCATCTTGAAAAAGCCGTGGTTTATTCTTCATTACGAGAACCATTGTTCAACCAATTCGGCGGCGACCGGATCATTCATGTAATGGAGCAACTGGGCATGAAGGACACGGAACTCATTGAACACAGTATGATCAGCAGTGCGATCCGCAAAGCCCAGGATAAAATCGAGCAAAAGACAGATATGGACCACTTAGCCCGTTCCCAGGAAGAATGGATTGAAAAAAATTACAAGCCTTGAAACCCTTGACTGTAAAGGGTTTTGAAGAAATGGCGAACAACCGTTTGCCTCATACTCCGGTTTTTGCTTTTTTAAATTACCGGACGATTGTATATTTGCAGCAGTTCTTTAATGTACTTATCAAGAAAGGCAGAGGGTAATGGCCCGATGATGCCTTGACAACCTCTCCACTTCCTTCCTTCGCATCCTTCGATAAACTCAGGATGACAAAGAAGCTCAGGAAGACAGTGGAAAAGGTGCCAACTCCATCCCGTGCAAACGGGAAAGATAAGCCAGATATATAGCTTCTAAATAGTCTTCAAGATATTCAAAAGCTCATCTGTTTTATCGGGTGAGCTTTTTTTATACCCCATAGCTTTAGCGACGGGGTATTGCCTCCCGGTCCACCCGCTCTCTTTTTTGGTAAATACCGATTCCGGCCGGAATCAATTGTCCAACAATTTTCATCATGTTTAAAACCAGAAAAGATGAACCTACAAATTATTCAACAAGAAAGAAGCCGACAGCAGTTCAACTGTCCTTATTACAAAACAAACAATCATTCGGTTATCAAAGCCTTAACAAATCATTAAGCAGAAAAAAAGGAAATAATTTGGCAGTAAACTGCATTGTCCACTAATTTTATCGGGTAAATGAGAAACAGCAATAAACTACTAACTTCTATAAGCACCCAGAACCGGTGCATTTGCTGTTGTTGTTGTATGCCGTAAGGCATACTATATAATTACCCCCGCAAAGGGTCCTGCACCCTGCTTTATTGTCCTTTTATTTCATTGATTTTTAAACCAAAAAAATTAAACACATGTCTGCACCTCATCATTTCGAAACGCTCCAGCTTCATGCCGGACAACAAATTGATCCCACTACCAAATCCAGGGCTGTCCCAATTTATCAAACCACCTCTTACGGATTCAATAATGCGGAACACGCAGCCAATTTATTTGGACTAAAAGAATTTGGTAACATCTATACCCGCATCATGAATCCGACCACGGATGTATTTGAACAACGTATTGCCGCGCTGGAAGGCGGAGTAGCAGCTGTGGCTACAGGTTCTGGCCAGGCCGCGCAGTTTCTGGCCCTGAACAATATTCTGCAGGCGGGTGATAATTTCATCTCCACCTCTTTCCTTTACGGAGGCACTTATAACCAGTTTAAAGTAGCATTCAAACGATTGGGCATTGACGTTCGCTTTGCCAACGGTGATGATCCGGAAAGCTTTGTCAAACACATAGATAAAAACACCAAAGCGATCTATCTTGAGACGATTGGTAATCCCCGGTTGAATATCCCTGACTTTGAAAAATTTGCTGCCATTGCTAAAGAGTATGATCTGCCTTTGGTGGTGGATAATACGTTTGGAGCCGGTGGTTATTTATTCCGCCCCCTCGAACATGGAGCGAATATTGTGGTGGAATCGGCCACCAAATGGATCGGCGGACATGGCACCAGTATTGGCGGTGTAATTGTTGATGGCGGTAACTATAACTGGGGCAATGGCAAATTCCCGCAATTCACAGAACCATCCGAAGGTTATCACGGTTTGAAATTCTGGGACATTTTCGGAGAAGGCAATCCCTTAGGCTTACCCAATATTGCTTTTGCCATCCGCGCCCGTGTGGAAGGATTACGGGATTTTGGTACTTCCCAGAGTCCGTTCAACTCCTTCCTCCTGCTGCAGGGACTGGAAACCCTGAGTCTCCGCGTACAGCGACATGTGGAAAATGCACAAGCGCTGGCGGAATGGCTGGAACAACATCCGGCGGTGGAGTTTGTACAATATCCCGGATTGAAAAGCAATCCTTATCATTCATTGGCTAAAAAATACCTGAAGCGTGGATTTGGCGGAGTACTCAATTTCGGCGTGCGAGGCACAAAAGAAAATGCCAGCAAGTTTATTGACGCACTTAAACTGGTGAGTCACCTGGCTAATGTAGGAGATGCGAAAACACTTGCCATCCATCCGGCTTCCACCACCCATGAACAATTAAGTGAAGCCGATCAGGCAGCAGCCGGTGTATTGCCCAATCAGGTCAGGATCAGTGTAGGCATTGAACATATTGAAGATATCAAAGCCGATTTTGAACAGGCTTTTGAAAAAGTATCCGCTAACGTAACATTGGCATAAACATGACTTCGACGTTTCAATACAACCAGTTATTTACATTAGAGTCGGGTGAAAGCCTGCCCGGTTTTCACCTTGCTTATACCACCCATGGCAAACTGAATGCGGCGAAAGACAATGTGGTCTGGATCTTTCATGCACTCACGGCCAACAGCAACCCGGTGGAATGGTGGCCGGGACTGGTGGGGGAAGGTAAATACCTGGATCCGGCGAAATACTTTATCATTTGTGTGAATAAACCCGGAAGCCCTTATGGAAGCATCGCACCAATCAGCCGGAATCCGTTGACCGGAAGATCTTACTATAATGAGTTTCCCGTGTTCACCATCCGCGATATGGTCAGGACTTACCAGCACTTAAAAAATCATCTGGGTATTACTAAAGTCTTTGTAGGACTGGGAGGCAGTACCGGTGGGATGCAGTTATTGGAATGGGCGATAAAAGAACCTGAATTGTTTGAACATATTGTTCCGATTGCCACCAATGCGGTGCTATCACCGTGGGGTATCGCGTTCAATACATCTCAACGGATGGCGATTGAAGCAGATCCCAGCTGGCTGGAGCAAAGACCGGATGCCGGTCAAAAAGGATTGGCAGCAGCCCGTTCCATTGCCCTGCTCTCCTATCGCCATTACAATGGCTACTCCATCACGCAGCG
>CAUJFR010000396.1 GCA_963169885.1 Bacteroidota bacterium | reverse complement strand
TGCTCCCAACTGATAGATCATTCCAAGATTGAACATGGCTTCCATGTTCCCTTTTGCGGCAGCCTTGTTAAACCAGCTGACCGCCTCTTTATATTTTTTCAGCTGGAAAGCATCATACCCCATTTTGTATTCATCCACCTGAGGCAGACCGGCCTTTTCGATTTTTTTCAACTCCTCTCTTGCATTATAACTTCCGTTACCGGAAGCACGTTTCAGCCACTTCATCGATTCATCAACATCCTGCAGCACTCCAAATCCCTTCCAATAAAGCAGTCCCAGCAGGTACATCGCTTCTTCATGTCCGTTATCAGCTGCACTGCGCAGATAAGGTACGGCTTCCTGGTATTTTCTGGCCTGGTATAAACGCTCCCCTGTAGCATAATCAGTAGCCGCCTTAGTGGCATCCAGTATAATATGCTTTCCATACACCGCCTCTCCTTTCTTGTTGATCAGCACCTGTTCTCCTTCTATATTTCTGAGTAAGGCCAGACCGTCAGTAAAAGGACGTAATTTACCCATATAATAAAAAGGAATAACCAGATTACCTTGCCGATCGATAGCGCCCCATTTATTTTTTTTCCTGACAAAAGCGACTCCCTCAAAAAAATAATCCACATCATCATATTTGCCTGCAGGGATAAGTTCTTTACCGGTTGTATCCATTACACACCAGCCAATGCCCTCCTTTCTGTACCTGATCTGGCCATTAAGCGGGTAGTTTAATTGCTCATACTGTTTGCGGAGTTCCGTCATATAGTGATTCACCTCTTCTCCCTTGGTATTGATATAGATATCATCATATCCTTTAGTCACTTCAGCCCTGCCCTTCTCAAAAGGAAACGCATGCAAGTAAATAAAGGGAATCACTTCTTTTCCTGCCTTGTTAATATACCCCCACCGGTCATTCTTTTTTGCGGGTACCAGTCCATTATTAAAATCCGCAGAAAGAGATTGGTAAATCCCAAATGGAATGATCAGCTTCCCGGTACAGTCGATAATTCCATAGGTTTCTTCCTTAGGGTCCGAAACCAGGGCCAGTCCATTATAAAAACAATCCATAAACCGGTAAGTAGCCGGTATCACCAGCTGGTTTTTCCGGTTGATGGCCCCGGCCTTCCCGCTTATTTTAACAGGTTTAGGCCATCCGCTGTTGTCACAATGATAGATATCTTCATACATGACCGGAATCACCATCTTCCCGTTTACATCGACCAACCCCTTCTTTTTATTCTTTGCCACAATAGCCAGCCCCTGATTGTAACTGCTTATATAATCATACTCAAAAGGTACAATCACCTGACCTTTGCTATTGACCACCCCGTATTTACCATCAGCATTCCATATGGGGGCTGGTTGTTGACCCAGTCCAAGCAGATAACCAAAGCAGGATAACAGGAGCAGGGCGGCAGGTCTACATTTCATACTTTATCAATTAATCCGGGGTTTAGCAAATTTCCTTTATGCAATTATAATAGGTAGACATGAGAAAAACATACCCGGAAGACGGTATCCGGAAAAATTAATGCCGGCAACCCGGTGTTTTTTGATCCTTAATCGAGTGAGGAGTTGCTTTCAGTTACGACTTGATAGATATTTAATTATTATTGCAGGGCTAACCCGTTTTCTCATCATTGTTTTATCAGTCATATGCTTACCCCGATCCTGATCTTTATCGTGGCACTGACCGTTTTACTGGTCGCTGCTCAATTTTTTACCCGGGCGGCCGAACAGATCGGGGGTTGGTTAAAACTTTCACCTTTTGTAATCGGGGTATTTATTGTGGGGATCGGGACCTCCTTACCCGAACTGATTTCCGGCATTATTTCCACCGGCAAAGGGTTATCGGAAATCGTACCCGGTAATATTATCGGGGCCAGCATTTCCAATATCCTCCTCATTACCGGATTGGCGGTGGTACTGAACAAAAAAAGTATTTCCCTTAACAGTACCTATATCTATATCGACCTGCATTTCCTGCTCGGCAGCTTCTTCTTCTTTTACCTCGTGGCCTATGATGGTGTCATCCGTTGGACTGAAGCCATTTCGGGCATACTGATTTTCCTCGTCTATAGTTTTTACCTGATTAGAGGGGGAGAGAAAAAAACAGAGACAGAATCAAAGTCTGTGCAGACAGCGTTCCCGGTGAAGGCCTTATTACTCCTGATTGGCAGTGCCGTGGGTATCTATTTCGGAGCAGATTATACGATATCCTCCCTGGAGAAAATAGCACTGGGTTTCAATGTACCGGCTTCCATTGTGGCACTTACCCTTTTATCATTAGGCACCACCCTACCCGAACTGGCCGTGAACATTTCAGCCATCCGCCAGGGAAAAGCCGAAATGGCCATCGGCAATATCCTGGGTAGCTGTATTTTTAATACCCTCGTTATACCAGGTGCCACTTCACTAATCGCTGATGTAAAAGTACCGGCCGAACTCACCGGTTTTTCCCTTCCGGTATTCGCCGCCTGCGGGTTACTCTTCTACCTGCTCACCCAGGATAAAAAGATATCCATCTGGGAAGGCATGATGTTTATCTGTCTGTATGGATTATTTATATTGAAGATATCCGGAGGATGATAACTCCATAAAAAGGGACTTTCCTTTAAACCCTCAACTCTAAATCCTATTCCTTCGTACTAAACTCCACCACAAACGGTTTGATTCTTACCTGATCTTCTCTCCGGAATGTATTATCAATCATAAACTGATAAGTCTTGCCGGGTTTCAGATCAGCTTCAAGAGTTATCGAACGTTTATCGTCCGACCATACACGGACAGGGCTCAGTTTCGGAAAATAATCAGGACCCAGCGGACCAAAGTCAATTCCGGTATTAATCCCATTCAGCGGCTCGGAGAAATGTACGGTGATCCTGGTCAACCCCGGCGCTACATCTTTTGTGCCATTAATGGAAGGCGACAGGGCGATTACCCTTGGACGGCTTTTATCATAGTCAGTATAAAGTTCAGATAGCTTTTTCGGTAAGAACCGCGTGGTATCTACCAGGTGTTCCACAGCCGCATCGTTGGTATAGTCCAGTTCAATAAGTTCGCGTATGGCCTTCCCTTTATCCGCAGACAACTCATAGTACCGCTCTGCAATGCTGTAGCCGATATAATAGCCCAGGTCACGCACCCTGAATTCATTACGGTTTTCACCCCATATCCAGTTATAATCATTGAACATCACAAACAGGTCTTTCACATACTGGCTGACCACTTTCTCCGTATTAAGTTTACCAAAGGCAATGGCCGGTGTGTTGGAAGCTTTACCGGTTGCCTTACAGGAAATAAACTCCGCAATACCCTCTGAGAGGCAATTGGAAAGAAGATTGTCCACCGGTTGATTTTGTTGCGTATGCACATACTCATGGGTACAAAGCAGGGCCAGGTTTTCGCGGGGCTTGAAATCCCGGTAATAAGCATGGAACCGCTGAGGTAAATCAGCCATATTCGTTGCTGGTCCTGCCAACGCATACTCACTCCCGATCAGCACTTTCCCATTTGCGCCCGTACCCGACGTTCGGAAAGCACCGATCAGCAAATAAACCGTCGCGGGTTTTAAAGGAGGATACAGGGTTTTCAATTTTTGAATATCCATCTCGATAACCGGATAGAGTTTTTCCGTATTCAGGGTCTGACTACGCAAGGATTTCCAGAAAGCCGGACTCTCACGGATCATAGTCAGAAAATCATCATCTGTATAATTCCGGTACCGGATCAGTTCCTGCAGTCCGGCTGACCCCGGACGGATATATATATCATTGATTAACTGTCGCTGCAGTGCCGTATCCGTGGTGGCCCTGATCTTATCATACGCTTTCCAGAAATTACTGATATCAGCGTTGAAAAAAGCCTTTTTAAACGATTGTGCAGTGACTACACAGCTGAGCATAATAATGCCAGCCAAAAAAAATACTCTTTTCATTGGTTATACCGTTGGTTTGAAAATAAAAAGGGGAATAAACAGGAGATTGGATAAAGACAAGTATTAACGGTTAACCTTATCCGTTTATTGTGAGCTGATGAATACTATAGCTTCAAACTATCCACCGGAATTTTCTTATTGGAATTCCAAAAGGCCGAAACGTTGACGATCTTCCAGCCGTCGGCAGCCTTTTCCATGATCCTGGTTTCCTGGCTGAGTTTATAATATTTATTCTCCTTATCGGCATTATACTGTTTCCAGATAAGGTAGGCCGTGCGGTCATTGAAAAACTTTACCTGTGGCTTTTCCTTCTTCACCACAGGGTGAATCACTTCTTTCCCGTTTTTATAATACTTTTCAATCCAGTTCTTACCCTGTGCATTAATTTTTTCCCAACCAATAGCCGCATCCATGGAACCGTCGTCATTATTCCAGGCCTGCATGGCATAAGGTTCATGACTCCAGTTTTTGGCCCAGCATTCATAATTGCCGGCGAAAAAACAACTGGTCTCATTTTCGATGACTTGCAGGATGGCGGCTGTTTCAGCCGTTTCATCAAAACTGGTAACTGCTGGTGTAGCTGATTTTTTTTCTGTTGGTTGCTGGCAGGAGAATAAGATAAAACATAACAGGATGGCGCTGAGAATTTTCATGATTTACAGTTTATGGAGGTGAGTGGAAATTGGATACTTTTCAAATGTCAACGTATCCTTCTCCTAATATACAAAATCCCGGGTACTCCTGTGCAGCTATTTATAATACCCACCTCACTCCCACCGACCCCCGTAAAACCTGTTGGTTCAGCGGAATACCATCCATGTCCTGGCTGAAAAGGTATGGATCGAATGTACCGGTATTGCGTATGGTATAATTAAGCCCGTAAACTGAGGTAACTCTTCATATTAGTAAGACAAGGGGAAATCGTGCTTCGTTGAATTCGGAATACGAATGATCACAGTCTGACATTCACTACTTCTCACCCAGCCACTTAAAAACATCATCCACCACCGCATTGGCTTTAAACCCCAGTCCGATCTCTTCGCCGTATTTACGTGCTGTTTCGCCATAAATATGATCATAATTGGGATACACTTTATAGGTCAGGTTCTGCTTCCCTTTTCGTATGAATTCCAGCGCCGCATAGTCGGTATTGGCTATATAGGAGCCCTCCACATCACGGCCACCGGCAATCAGGAGTATCGGAATATTGAGTTTGAGCATATTCTCCAGGGGAGTTTCCTTCGAGTAACTGTACCATTTATTAAACGGATCTCCCCAAAAGGTTTGTTGGGTATCAGCCGGCGACTGATAGATGGCTTTCTGAATAGTTAACAGACTATCCACCACATATTGTGCTTCTTCATAACTCATCTGGTTATTCAGCGCTTGTTGCCTGGCCAGCAGCATCCGGTCATAAATATGATCCAGGGCATTGGCCGACATAATCACTACTTTCTTCACTTTCCGGTTCAGCACCGCTACTTTGGGCGCCACCTGCCCGCCCTGTGAATGGCCGACCACAATTACATTACTGGTATCCACCGGTAGTACTTTCAGCAGGTAATCAATTGCCTTCGAAGCACTCTGAGCCCGCCAGTCGGCTGTGTTATTGGCTTCCGCAAAAGGGGTTACTTTATACTGTTCATTATTATTGTTCACCGAATCATACAGCGGTATCCCGGCCTTGTTTATAAAGACAATATGGTATCTGTCTTTATACTGACTGAACCGGTAAAAGCCGGTATAATACACCTGCTGATCAGCCCGGTTATACTTGAACGTGGGTTCCAGGCCGGATCCTCCGAGGAAAAGCAACAATGGCTTTTTCTTATCCATATCCTTTTTGAACACGGAGAACTGGATCTCTTTCAATACCGGGTCGTTTATTTTATAGATTTTTAGCTGGTCCAGAAAATCCGACTGGCTATTAACCCATAAAGCAGGAAAAACTAAAAGGCAAAACAAGAATTTTTGTGCCATAGCAGGAATAAAAGATTGGTGCTGGTTATAGAAAGTTGAGATTCGGTCGGAGTAAAAACGAATCCATTTCTCTTTAAATATAGGAGAAAGCTTAATGTTTCGTGAAAAGAAATATACACCCACTCAAAAATATCAAAACAAGCTTTCATACCTGCTCCTCCCATAGTCCTCAGTTTTACGGCATGTGCCTCACAGTATCAATGTTGATCCCGGTTGGGTCCTGTATGGCAAAACGCCGGTCGCCCCAGAGTTCATTACTAATGTCAATTTTGATTTCCACTTTGGGGTTACTGCTTTACCTGCTTACACAGAATAATAAGAGTACGGTCTGGGATGGAATGATGTTTATCTGTTTGTGTGAGTTGTTTATTTTGAAAATATCAGGAGGATAATATCGGTCAGTTTTAGTTTAATGACCACCGAACACCCACTGCCCCTTGCACAAACTGGTGTGTCATCCTCAGCCCATCATAACTCTGACTAAATAGATAAGGATCCGCATTTACTGAATTTCGTAATGAGTAACTGAGGCGGGTTGAGAAGAAAAGTTTTTCTTTTATACGGATATCGGTTCCTATACCCGCCAGCAGGCTTTCCCCTTGCCAATACCGCTTGCTGTAAACCCCGGCATACTTTGAATTGGACCCCTTCCCATATCGCGCACTGAGCAGGTAGTTAGTAGTATACCCGCCTGTAGCGTACAGTTCCACTTTTTTTAATTTTAAAAAGATTACACCCACTGTAAGCGGTAGCTCCAGAGTCCGGTAAGTGATATTTTTATACCCGACCAGCTCCTGCGTCGGGCTCTGCCTTGGAGGCGGTATTACATTTTGATTGAAAAAATACAACGTATTATTCATACGCCGGGGTACATATCCCAATCCGGCCTCTGCGAAAAAACGGCCGGCAATTCGATATTGCACAGCTGCGCGTAACCCTGCATTGAAGGTGGTGGTAGCTCCTGCCTCATTCCACTGAATCGCATAGTTTTTGTGATGTCGGGTGATCTCCGGCTGAACATGTATGGTGAATGCAAAACTGTTCCGATGCTGAGCTCCGGAATTGAGTGCAGACAGGAAAAGCAGGTGTAAAAGAAAATACTTCATGTTTGTATGACAAGATCAAAAAGGGTTTCGTTGCCTGTAAGGCTTTTAAAAAACGAAAGCAAAAACTCATTTCTTTCCCTTACTCTTTTTCGCTACTACATCGGCTTCTACCTCTTCCTGAATCTGCCTCAACTTGCCCTCACAAACCGCTACCCATTCATTAGCCTGTTTTACCGTAGCCGCCAGCTTGTCCAATGGTATAGTCCCGTCTTCCAGCTGTTCCACCAGTTCTTCCAGTTTATTAAAGGCCTCACTATATGTCAGTTTTATTTTCATCTTTTGTCTTTTTGGTTACCGTACTGTGAATGGTTTCATTCATCAATTGTGTTTGTAATTCCATGCCTTCCTTAATCAGCGAAGGATCGACTACTATTTTATCTTCATGGGTAATAATCGCAAAGCCCCGGCGGAGAATATCCCACGGACTCGAGAGCCGGATGATCCGCTTCGCCTGTTCCAGTTTTTCAGCTGCCCGGTCGAGTTGATGAGTAACAGCATCACTCATCCTGGCTTTAAGATCAATCAATGCATTCTCAAAATCAAAATTATGCTCCACGATCAAAGCCGCTACCTTGGTCGGTGTTTTTTGTTCCCTGGCCATCAGGTCCACAATACTTTGATTACGGTCGTGACCAATACCAGTAAAGATGGGTATCGGAAAGCGGGCCACCGCAGCCGAAAGTGCATAATCGTCAAATGGCCTGAAATCACTGATTGAACCTCCTCCTCTTACAATCGCCACCATATCAAAATTTTCCTGCTGCTTTTCAATCAGTCGCAATTGATCCAGAATCAGCTGATGGGCATTTTCACCTTGTATCGTTGTGAGAAATTCAGTCACGGCAAACTGATACTCGTGTTTATTCCCCTTCAGCTCCTGCAGAAAATCGCGCTGGCCGTCTGAATTCGGCGCGGTGATCAACGCAATACGGCTAATGACCAGGGGTAGTTCCAGCCTGTTATTATAGGTAAGATAATTCCCGCCGATCAGCTGTACATATTCCGGGTTCTCCTTTACCAGTTTCTCCAGAGTCTGCTGCCTTTCCAGTTCAAGTGTGCCCAGTGCCTGTGCCACATCAATTTGCAATACATCCAGGTTTAGCCCAAACACTTTATGATACCTGACTTTTACTTTACAGGTAATCTCTGCTCCGTCTTTGAAAGGTTGCCGGAGTGCCTTCTCAAATTTTTCAATCTCGCTATAAGCATTGGACCAGAATACCGCCCTGATCTCAGTGATCTTGCTGCCATATTCATACTCTTCAAGGGTCAGGTAACAACGGCGCGCAGATTCATATTTCTTTACATTCATGATCCTCGCGGACACCTGAAATACTTCTCCCTCAAACCGTGACTGGATCGTATCCTGGATCAGTTGCGTGAGCGTGGAAAGTTTTATGCTGTCATTCATCAGGCACACAATTTAGTCCATTCCCTGACATTACAACTACCACTTTCCGGTATTGCCTGTCAACAAAAAACCCCGCAAAATAGCGGGGTTGATAAATTAGTTTAATCCTTGATTAATTGATCACCGCGTTGAGCTTCCCCCACAATTCATTATCAAAGCCCGATACGGCGAAACTGGGATTCAGTGGATCAGAGGCATCGCCCATCCGGATCACCACCATCTTTTTAGAGGGTACTACATAGATCCGCTGATCTTCTGCACCCATAGCCGCATACGCATCAGTAGGGGCATTGGGAATCAGGTTGCCAGGGTAAAAAGTCTGACCGCCAGGTATCATCGCTCCGGACTTGCCACATAACCACCAAAGATACCCGTAAGAAGGATTGATCGATTGCGAGGAATTGATCGCTTCATTGAAGAATGTCTGGTTGATGATCTGCTCATCTTTCCACTTGCCATTATTCAAGGCCATCAGACCAAACCTTGCCATACTACGGGTATTGCTATGATAGATGGTAAAAATGGTACCATAATTCCAGAAGCCATCCATGCCCAGTTTGTTCTTCAGTTTTGCATTAAAGTAATTATCGAAAGTTTGCCCGCTGGTTGCTGCTACCACATCAATAAGCTTCTGAAATACATTGTGGTAAGACCAACGGGTACCCGCATCTGCCATATAGGTAAGGTTAGGGCGGATAACCAGGTTATTCGAATCATTTAATCCGGAGGTCATGGTCAACAAGTGCCTGACGGTGATAAGGTTTTCCTTGGCCAACGGAGCTGCCGTCCAGCCCGCTCCCAGGTATTGCGAAGCTTTTGTATTAATGTTCAGCAATCCTTCCTGCTGGGCGATACCGGTAGTTGTAGATACCAGGGTCTTTCCGGCACTGTTCCATTGCCAGGTATCTGAGGCAGTATGCCCATTGAAATATTCCTCCATCACGATCCGTCCATTGACCAGGATCATAAAGGATTTACTGTTTTTCTGACTGAGATAATCTTTCAGCGCCTGTACATTACTGGTGTTCCAGCCCAGACTGCTCATGGATTTACGCTCCCAGGTGGTGTCCGTGTTGGACGGGAAATACATGGTTTCGGCCGCGGGGGGATTCGAATTGTCCTTTTTACAGGAGGCAAATACGATTAGAAGAATGAATAAAGTATACTGCGATGATCGCATAGGTTTGGTTTTAGGATATTTATGACTTAGAAAGAGTATAAAAGTTAAACCGGATACTGAAAATTTTACAGAACGGCGAAGATTAAACGCAAATCCGAATCACCCCTCCTGTTTGTTTAACCATTCATCTTCCGGTTCGCCGAAAGTTCAACATCCGTCATCACCTGATTTCGTAAATCTTCCAGGATAATTTCCGTTTCCCCATGGTGTTTATGCCTCCCTGCTAATGCCATTGTGACCGGTTAAACGTTCTTTAAAGGCAGCATATTGCATCATCAAGTCCTTATCCTGCAACAGGGCATCACGAAATAATCATTTATTTTTCAACACCTGGTAAATCCGGTTGAACTCCTGCCCCCACAATGGATTATATAAATGAATAAAATTTGTCATTAACCCTTTTATTCGGTCAATAAATACCCCGCATCTACCCACTTCTTTTTAATCGCTATAGGCTTATAATCCGGCCGGTTCTCCATACTTATATACTCCACCCCCAATTGCCTGCAATTCTCAAAAAAATCGACCATGCCTAAAGCTTTACGTCGCTCCAACATCCTCTCTTCACCAGCTATCGGATACAGGGTCAGCGGTATATCCTTCCGGTCCTGCCCCGGTTTGATTCTCCGGAATGCCTGGCTGCCGTAAAGCTGTACCTGCTCCGTATAGGCCAGGTACCGGTCAATCATCATCGCGACTTTGCTCATATCCGCTTCCCCGGCTTTTGCCGCGGCGATCAGTAAGGGCAGTACCTTTTTCATGTTTTTAGCATCATCATGCTGAAAAACAAAAAACACCGCATCCCCGCCTGCCCGTCCTACTTCACTATAAGCGGGCCAGCCGGATTTTTTAATAATCTCTTTCACCCGGATAAGCTGTTGCTGGTGCAGGGCTATATCGGTAACCGGATTTCCGGGCAATTTATAATTACGCTTTAATGTACGGTAACGTTGATCCTCCACCCACATCCGCCAAAGTTCATACCCCAGGTCCGGCTTTGAAATTCCCGGATTACTGGCCACATACTGGCTTTTCAACAAGACTTCAATTTCAGCCCAGCCATTCAGGTCCTTTTGTAAGCCTGTAAAGTCAGTGTCGGTGAGAACATCCTCTCCCCTGGCCCCATTCACTATCGCTTCTTTTAAAAATCTGAACGCAGCTGCATGTTCATTCCGTACTGCATATTCGCCCGCTTGCTGATAATAAACGGCAGCGGCCGTATCCTGTCCCGGAGTAATAACCTGGGCGGAGGCCGGAAAAATAATCAGGTATAAAAAGAAAAAGCACAGGTTTTTCATGGTTGCATTTTATTCAGATAGGAAGACAGCAGACGAATGGGAGTGGAAACGGCTGAAATGATCAGGTAGTCATATTCCTTATCTTTTTTGATTTTTGAATAAAAAGCATTCTTTTTACCCGGCTCTCTGACATAAATGGCCCCGATGGCATTGATCGAATAGGACTCTTTTAATGAACTGCAATTCACGACCAGAAAAGGGGTATTAGTAAAATCAATGGAAGCGGCCAGGGTCTGCCGGGTGGGTTTCAACAGAAATGGCTTTATTTTCCGCTCCGTCTTATTTTCATAATCGACCGCCAGGAATGTCCCTTCCTTAAAATCCTGGCCAATAGCAGCATAGGCATTCCCATATAATTTTGAAAGATGATACCCAGCGGCTGTCCGTTCATTTAAAGCAGGTCCCTGTTTACTGATATGACTGTTCTTTCCCCAAAGAATCATACGCAGACTATCTCCGTATTTTTTTTGTATCAGTTGTACAAAGCGGGCCATATTTTCATCCCGGGTATCCGTGTTTCCTTTTTCAGCAAGGGATAGTTTATGGAGATAGCATAATAAATAATAGTGCATCTCCAGGTCAATGCTGTCCGGGACATCGCTGAGTTGGTCATCCAGTTTTCGGAGTGCTTTTATTTTTTCCCTGGGATTTCCGGAGCCATCAATAATGCTGAACAATTTTGTTCCCGTTTCAAAATCATGGAGGAGTACCGAATCTTTCTTTGCAAACAGGCCCGTATACTGACTATCCATGCCATAAAACCGGACTGGTCCTGTTTGATGTTGCTGGTTATACTCTTTAAGCCAAATAAGCAGGTTCAGGAAATCCTCCTGAATCCAGGGCCAGAGCCGTTGATCAATCAGCAGTTTTTCAATATCCCCCTTGCCTCCTGCAATAAAACTGTTTATTTTTTCACAGGGTACAAAATCCGCTTCTAACACAATGGCGCGGTAATTATATTGCGTAACCAGCGTTTTCACCACTTCTGTGCGGATGCTGGTGAACTCCCTGGTGCCATGTGTGGATTCCCCCAATCCAATGATCCGTTTCTCCGTCCCAAGGATTTTACAAAGCGCCGGCAGGTCAATGGTAGAAAAAGGTGCTGCACCTGGTTGCGCCTGTGTTTGCACACAAAAGAAGACAGCGGCCAGCTGAATCAAATAACGACATTTCATTGCCTGCAATTTTAAAACAAAAAATCCGGAAAGGAGTAGCGCGGAAAATAAAGTCCCTCCGTGAACAACCTGCCGGAAGCTGAATAACGGATTCGTTGCTTACTTATTTTGTTTAGCCAGTTGGATTGCAAAAGCTTTTACGGTATCCCTTTTAATTAAGAAATCTTCTATCCCCTGTGTAACAGTATAATCCGGCAAAATTCCGGTTTCATCCGGCAGGTCAATCGCCAATGACTCATGGGTATTATTCGCCACATAGTAGACCAGTTTTGTATTGGCCAGTCTTTTGGTCGTCATGCCGGCCGAACAAAACTGATTGGAGCCAAGCTCTTCCCCCACAATTGTTCCCAGCTTCAGATACCGGGCAATTGACATAAAGTGACCTGTCGTTGAGTTGCCAACGCCATCTATTATAAAACAGGTTTTCCCGTCAAACCGGTTTGTAAACGGATATACAATATCCTCCCCTTCAATTTTATCCCGCTTGCCCTCAAACTGGGCATTTGAATAATAGGTGAAGGGTTGATTCACCAGGTACTGCAATAAATGAATACTGGAGGATTGGGAACCGCCCCTGTTTTGCCGCAGGTCAATAACAAGGTTTTTAACATCTTTCTTTCGGATTTCACTAAAACTACTGTCAATAAAAGCCTTAAACACTTCAAAGTCAGCCCACCGGTAATAATTAAATGAAGCCACTTTAAGAAAAGCGATCGTATTCCCCTCTATAAAACTGAGTGAAAGATTGTTACCGGAAAGATCCAGGGTTCTGTCAAAATAGGGCTCCTCTATGTTTGCTGATGTATTCAGGATAATGGGCGCATTTGTTCCTTTTATAACAATCTCATACCTGTCCGGAAATCCCAGGGCAAAAGGAATCATAGCCGTACTCCAGGTATTAAAAAAATGATTCTTGGTGGTTTCGATATAACCTTGTGCAGGAATATGTTTGTAGCACTCTTTGATAATTTCAGCAACCTTAGTACCATTGATACTCACAACTTCATCCTTTATCTTTACTTTTTGGCTATTACTCAACGGATCAATTACAAACAGCTGATTGCTGATCCAACGGGTTTGCAGTGGAAAGCGGGCGGATTCAGGCAGCATAGCCGCTTCATAGTCAAAACTACCCATATTGGTATGCGAACAATGTACATTGGCAATGATCTCACTGCAATACCAGGCAAATGCTCCATAAGTGGTACGATCAGTGATTTGCCGCTTCTTATCTTCAATTGATTTCCAGAATGCCTCACGGGTAATAAATTTGAGCGCATTCGGATGTACTTTTAGCAAGGTAGTTCCCAACTGATCCAGATCATCCCGGTAAGCAGTGGCCGGATAGACTTTCTTAAACAATTCAGCGGGTTGAAGCGGCACCCTGTCGGGAAAACGGATATTTGCCACCTGATCTTCTGCGTTGAAATTTTCCGGATCCATGGCCAGTGAACGTTCATAATTCAACAGGGCCAGTTCCTTGTTCCCGTTTTTCAGATATCCTTCCCCTAAGTTATCATACGCATTTGAGGAATTGGGGAATTCAGTCGCAATCAGTTTAAACACTTCAATGGCTTCCGTCGTTTTATTGGCCCACAAA
The DNA here is from genome assembly GCA_963169885.1 of Bacteroidota bacterium. GTDB lineage: Bacteria > Bacteroidota > Bacteroidia > Chitinophagales > Chitinophagaceae > JJ008. Next base: position 11,449 of record CAUJFR010000396.1, on the reverse strand, counting down.
ATGGAATAGCCATACATGGTCAGTTCGGTTTCATCCTCGAAACTGTAAAGTTGAGGGGCTTCCTTTTTTAACTGGTGGTACAGTTTTATCCGTTCTTCAACAGGTAAGTGATCATTTTGCCTGAGCTTTTGAACAATGGGTATTTTTTTAGGGGGCGATTTTTCTGTTGGGGCATCCTGTGCCTGAACGAGTGGCGGCTTATTCATCCCGCAGCCAAAAAACAAAAGGCAACTAATAACAACCAGACCATCTTTAAGTGTGTAATTCATAAACTGCATACCATTTTTTTAAAGATAATCTGTTGCGTATAGTTTGCAGTATAGACCGTGTAAAACAGTGTAAAACATGGTAAATTTAATGTAAACCACTATGCTTTAGTCGAATATAAATCAGATTTAAGCTAAAAAAAGGAACTTACCATTCCGGATACCGCTAACCCGGACCTTATTCAATTCCTATCCCGATATTTTCCGCATCAACATTTCCAATGGACCGTTCCTGAATTGTTTTCTCCATAAAAGGCTGAACAAAATACTGAATAGATAAAAAAGCACGGAGTAACCAAGGATATAAAAGGGAGAAGTAGGGGGTTCATCTTCCAGGAAGCCGGTGTAGTGTTTGCCTGTCATCGCGGCCATCAGGATCATTCCCAGGGTAAGGTGCATGACATAGTGCGTCAACGTCATTTGCCCGGTTTGCTGCAAAGCCAGCACAACCGGGTTTTTCGCATATTTTTCACCGATATACATACAAACCGGAATTACCATGCACGCAAAAGCCATGGTCAGCAATACAAAAGGTAAATAGGGCGGGAAATATTCCGCCAGGATATAATCCGTCCAGTATTGACTGAACAACTGCTCTTTGGCCAGCAGGCGGAGTCCCTGCAACAATATAAAAACAATCAAGCCCGTGAAAAACACTTTCCGTCGTACAAGGCTATCCTGCCAGTTGAGCCTTCCCAGCCACATCCCCAGGAAAAAATAAGCGATCCAGGGAAACAGGGAGTTCCAGCCATTGTAAAATGTATTGCGCAGAAAACCGGGTGCTGTCCAGAAATCCCGGTAACTGAAATTCGAAAAATCCCAACTGGTTTCAATTGGTAACAGCAACAAGAGCAGGTGAAATACTACAATAGCGACCAATGCACCCCACAAATAAAAACGCTTCGGAACAAACAACAGGAAGGCAGCCACATGCATATACCCTCCATAAAAATGCAGGATATCCCCCGACCACCAGTTGAACAGTAATAAACCCAGCACAAATAAAAACCAGGACCGTTTGAGGATTCTGGATTTCAGTACTGCTTTTTCTTCCTTGCTGTATACGGGCTTATTCGTCATCAGGGCCACTCCCATGCCGGCACAAATAATAAAGATGGCGGTGGAATTACCGGTAAAGAGGTTAAGAAAACGGCCGGTTAAACCGGAAGGTGCCATCACCGAACCAAAACTGAAGTTGAAGTTTACGATAAACATGCCAAAAATGGCATAGGCCCGGGCGAGGTCAAATCCGATGATCCGTTGGTTCATTTGTCCGAAATTACAATCATGTTATGGTCTGCTGGCTAATTTTTTTTAGGCCGCTTTTCCATTAAGACTATTGTTAACACACCAAGTGTATAGGCAAGCATATCCCACCACTCAAACCCATAGCCGATTACTGTTTTGGCTACCTGGTTGCCCGACAAGCCTAAGCGATCTACAATCCGGAAATACTGGAGTAGTTCTATCATATAAGCAAATAACAGAACGGCAATAGCTACTTTAACAGGATTGGCCTTGATAAAAGTCCGCACCGCACAATAGATCAGCATCACCACCAGGTAGTCGCCCACATAAGGCCGGACAAAATCATCCTTCACATATAAGGCAATCAATACTTCTATAACGAAGAACAGGATGCTGAGCAGGAAGAAGCGGAGATTAAAAGTCAGCATAACTTAAAAATTAATAAACAGAACAATCTTTTTTTACTTTGCTTTGAGTTTGTACTTCTCCGGCTTTGTCCCTGTCCGTTCAATCTGCTTTCTCGCTTCCAGATCCAGCTTGACCGTCTCCCCATACCATTGTACCCCGCCTTCAAACTCATCCTTCACCCGCTGGTATAAGGCTTCCATGAGATCGGTATGGGTCAACTCCGTTTTCTTTAATACGGCCAGCAGATTTGCTTTTATAAAATTGTATTTCTCCAGCGAAATGCGCTTATTGGTCTTCGTTTTATCCGGGTGCAGGGTCTGAATCATTTCCGCCTTCTCTTTCCGGATGACTATTTTCTTACTGGGTTTCAGCGATTTCTTTATCGGAGCTACTGTTTCGTATGCCTTCTTCAATGCCTCACGCATCACTGGTGCCGGGACTTTCGTCAGTTCAAAACGGGTCCATCCCTGTTTGCCCCAGGCACCTGTGGCCGGACTGGCAAATGCCGGTTTCATCAACAAATAAATCGCTTGTTCATTGGGCGGCAGTTTTAGTGTCACCCGCTTATTAACCGTATCCATGCTGGCAAATATTTTGCCCTTAATGCGAAAAGAAGTTTTTTCAAAATGGGGTTCCTCTGTGACCTCCGCAAAGTCCATAGCGATCTTGCGGAATGAGGCGTCTGACATCATATTTTGCAGGTTTAAAAATTATGAATTAGCCGTATGCTGTAATATCTCTATAGCAGCCATTTGATTATTGAAAATACTCCGACAATCATTGAAAGAATGAGAAAAACCATTAAAGCTATAAACCCGGCCCCAATCAGTTTGTCTTTAATGGTATTCGTTGGTCCAACGGGCTGTCTGGCATTTGACCGTGACACAACGGGCATCACATATTGAACAAACGTATCACTATCTTCATTCACCCAGCTTTTTTCAAAATCAATCGGAATGATACTCTTCTCCTTATCATGCAGAATTTCATTCGATTTTTGTGCAGCCATCAAGAGTTCGAGGGCAAAAAGCCGGAGTCCTTGCTTATCTGCTTTAATATAAGACTCATCGGCACCGCCGCCATACTGGAAAATACCGAATGTGGCATCATCCTCCCGGATGTAGCGCCTCAGTTGTTCGATGATTTTATCGTGTTCTTCAGCATACATTGTTGAAGTTGTTTTAGTCGATTAATGGGCACCATTTTTTGTTTCAAATAAAAGATTATTGTCCGCATCATAAAACTCATACGCATCCAACCCTCCCACAGCTTTCAAAATCCGGTCTAGTATGGCTATATTATCCGGATGATATGCAACAATTCCATTCAAAAGAGGCGCATCTTCTTTCCCATGAAGAATAAGTTCTGCCCAACTCGTATTTAACTCATACTCGGAAGTCCGTATTTCGCGGCAACTCCATTCATTCTGATCAAAAGCAGAAATGACTCTTTTTTTTGTTGTACCTGTAAATGCTGCATAGAAGTTATTCTTCTCTGGCATCACCCGGTCTTCCCGCTCATACAATAAGGTTAGATTTGTCTCAAAAGCCGGTTGAATAATATTGATATCCCAGTCTTCAGGAATACTGGCGAATATGTTTTTTGTCTTTAAAACAAACTGATACCATCCCGGGGTATCTTCTGTAATAATTATTGATTTATTTCTATAACTGATCTCCATTCTTATTTCGTCGATAGTCATCATGTCTGCCTTATAAGCAACCAACCGCTCCAATTCTGACCAGTTCACCTGTACTTTTTTATTTTCCAGCTGAACTGTAAATCCATTCTCTTCGTATTGAAAAATACCCGGGTCATTATACATCCGCTTATACCGGATTTCATGCGGCTCATCCTCCACAGACGGTTTCCTGGTTTTGAAAATATTAAGTATGGTGCTAAGCAGGTTCAATGCTTAAATTTAACAGCATTATCCAATGAAAAAAGTTGTACGGCAAAGTCAGTTAATTTTTATTGTTCAACTTTCTGATTAAAGCTGAATCTCCTGAAATTTAATATTATAAATCGTCACCGGTAACACCCCTCCATACCCCATTGAAAAAACAAAAGCGGCCCCGGGATCTGTAGCGCCGGCGGTGAACACAAAGCTATAAGACTTGTCTGTCGCAGAAAGGGTAAAATCCGAATAACTATAAGTGGTCCAGGGGGAATTGTTTAGCATAAGGGAAGCAGCCAGGCTACGGCTGCCAGTAGAATAAGCATTAAAACTCACCCGATAGGTTTTGCCCGATTGTATTGCAATGCCGGGTCTGATCAACTGAATATGCCAGTTTTGATTACCCGGACTGGTTATGGTCACCTGTACCTTTCCTGAAACAATACTTACAGAAGAAGAAGCAGAAGCATCATTATTATAAAGGTTCCACCCATCGGGCGAGGTACTGAAATTGCTGCTGTAGAGATCGATCAGGTTCACCGGGGTGGGACTGGTCATTGCCTCTGTAGTAAGGGCATTCAGTAAAGCTGTCCGATATTGTCCTGTTGCCGGATCGTATACGCCAAAACCGGAATTGAATTCCCAGTAAGCCCAGCTGAATCCGTTCTGCTCAAACCAACGCGATAAGAAACGGGACCATTTTACCCTCGAATTCATATCGGCCTTATTATACGCACCAAACTCACCAATATGTACGGGTATATTCTTTTCCTGTTGTATCCGGAGTACGGCCTGGAAATCATTCACCACCGCTTCCCGGTCATACTCCGTATCATTCCACTTCGTTCCAAGCCAGGGATTAGAGCCACTCACCCATTCAGCTCCCTGGTGCGTAAACGTAAACGGATTATAATAATGGATTGTCAGGATCAAATGCGTATCCGATGGAATGACGAGTTTATTCAGCGCCGATACCCCACCCCATTCAGCCACGCCCAGCAATACGGTTCTTTTCGGATTGGTTTTCCGGATCTCTGCCAACGCATCAGCAAAAAACAGGTTCCATTTATCCGCATCAAGCACATCATGCGGTTCATTGAGTACCTCAAATAAAAGACTGTCGGAGTATTGTTTAAAATAGGAAGCGATCTGTTTCCACTGGGCCAGAAACATGGGCTTCAACCCATCGGGATTTTTGAACAGACTATCATGGTGATGCATGTTGATGATCACATGGAGTTTATTCTTCAGGGCCGCATCCACGGCTTTCTTTACTGATTGTAGAAATGCCGGTTGAATGATATACGGAGCCGAGTAGCTGCTGCGGGTGGGCATTTCCCAGCGCACCGGAATACGGACATGCTTGAATCCACTGGCCGCGATCCGTTGAAAATCGGCCGGATCAGCTTCCCGAGGCGCCCAAGCGGCTTCATAGGTATCACCAAGATTAATACCCCGGCCCAGCCGTTGATTAATGACCGAAGCAGCAGCAAAAGAAGACTGATCGGACTCAGTGACAGGATCGGGAGTTGTTTTCTTTTTGCAACCGACGAATAATAAGGTGAGAGCCAGGGAAAGGAGTAAGGTTACCGCTTTCATAGAATAAAGTTAGTCTATATTCTATGGAATTACGAATCAGAAGCACACAGAAACGTGAAACTCTTGTATTACCGGGCTCTTATTATGAACTGATAAGACAATAAATTAACATTCACCTCAAAGCTGGTATAGCCAGCTGCTTTCAACTCGGCTATCACTTCATCCATAGATACTTTATGGGCCGGTGGAGGACCAACGGGTACATCTGTTTTAAAAAAATCGATGATGACTAATTCACCGCCAGCAGCTGTGCCTTTTTTAACATGGGTAAAATAGACGGACCGGTTTTCGATATGATGATATGTATTTACAATCAGGATCATATCCGCTTCCTTTTCGTTTAACCCGGGATGATCGTAGGGTATTTTCCGCAACTCTATATTTTTGAGCTGATTCTTTTCAATTCTTGCTTTCAGGTATTGCTGAAACTCGTCACTGACATCCGCAGCAATCACTTGTGCACCTTTTGCTGCCAGCTTAACTGAAAAATACCCGGTACCAGCTCCGATATCCATGATCTTTTTTCCTTTAATATCCCCCAGGTATTCCAGTACTTTTTCCGGCTGCTGATAGGCATCCCGCTCGGGTGACTCAAAGCGCCTTGACAACTCATCGACGGAGGATTGATGCATGTGCTCATTGGCCGATTGTGCGGTTTTATTCTTGTTATGCTCTTCCTGGTGCTGGGCAGAGATATTCAGAAAGCAAATAAAACCAGAAATAAATAAAACAACCTTTTTCATATACAAAATGCTGATGGATATAAAGGTAAGGCTTATCAGCTGGTTTTACCAGCCTTATCAAAAACCCTGTATTGAATGTAATTGTAAAATGTACCGCTTCCTGCTTCTCCCACCGGGTCGGCATTCTAAACTCTTAAACCGGTTGAGCAGAAGTGATAAAAAAGAGAAAGGATAAGCGCATACGTGCAGATTAGGTGATCGTTGGTTTCTGTATTTCTAAATTACAAAAAAATTACGGGCCGCTCTCTCCTCTCCCTTTCTCCTGAATCCCGACTCTTGTCTCCCGACTCTTGTCTCCCGACTCCTGTCTCCCTCCTCTCCCTATCTCCCGATCATCCACCGTTGCTCGGGGTTGGCCCGGTTCTCCCAGATCAATATACGACCGGAAGGACCGTTATGTATCAGGGCCTTTTTAGTATACATATTAATGATAGAATAAGTGCTATCACTATTAGAAACGACTTTCCATTTACCGGCATTACCGGTTGGTTTTGGTCCGGACTTCACTGGAAAGCCATTGGTCTCCTGCACACCCGAAGGCGGCGTGATAAACAGGTAACGGCCATCAAGGTTTTTAATATAATACACATCATTGAAGCGATCTGCCATTTCAAATTGCCATTTATTGGCCACTTGTGCCTGATTGGCCACCGGACCGGTTGCATTATTCATCAGGTTCATCCCGGAGTATACATTCTGCAACTGGTAAGGTTTCGGATTTGCTTTTGAAACAGGTGCCACATTTGCAGTTTTATCAAAACTACCCTTTTCGTCTATCGTCTCCACCTGAATATAAACTGTATAATCCCCTTTCATATCCGGAGCATCTTTATACCGGATAGGGATAATGCCTTTCCCGTACCCGAAATCCGATTGGGAGAGGGCAATGGCAGATTCATAATTCAACAACATACCCAAGGGCTTATACTCATATCCTTCTTTCACTTCTGTCATACCCACGGGCCGGTCTTTAGCATCACCATACATTGTCTTGGCCACAAACACATTGAATTCCGGTATCTTGAAATCCAGGTACGAAAACACAGGCAGGTTGGCTGCCGGCTGATTATTCATCATATCTCCCCTGCTATTCATTTGTACCATCATGGCACTTACGGTCATAAAAGGAAGTGCAATGGGCCCTATCGTAACCATCAACACTCCTGAGGCTGTGAAATAAACCGCAGCCTTGGTGATATGCTCGGCAAACTGATTCAAGGCCTGCTCTTCTTCCGTCGTACCATCAAATTCCCAGAGGGCTGGCACCACCAATGCTGAATTCACCCCTTTGAGTAACTCACCTTCCGTTAGCAATAAGGGAAGCGTATTGGTATAGACCGGTGCTTTTCTTTTCCAGGGTTCCAATGCCGGGAACTGATCTCCCGTCTGTACGCCACCCAGGTTGCCCGGTTTGGATCCGGCTTTTATCCTTAATCCCATTCTTCCTTCTTCACTATTGATATCCCCGTAGCGGACCGACCAGTTGCGTTGTACCGGTCCAACCTTACTGCTGTCGGCCAGTTTATAATATTGAGTGATGCCGCCAAAGAATACTTCATCTCCCTTTCCATCCACTTCCAGCATATGATCCACTGTGGGTGTATGACAGGTGAATCCATTAATCGTGACCCTGAATTTAATTTTCTCCTGTTTTAGTAATGCCCCTGCACTCTTCTTAATAGCAAGGCCCTCCTGTTTCGGCAGTGTTTTGTTTTCAGCGGCAGTGGCGACAAAATTGAACACCAGTCCCGCTTTCAGTGGCGTCTTATTCTTATTACGCAAGATCCATTTATTCCGTTCCCTGTCATAGAAAGCCATCGGGTAATCGGCATTATACATCCCTGTGGTGGTTCCATCATTATTATATAAATGGGTAACCTGTATCCGCAGATCCGGATGATTGTTAAGGGCTGGATCATCAATCACCGCATAATAATCCTGTATCTGGGCTGCCGTCAGTTTTACCTGGAGAAATGCAACAAAATGATCAACACCGACAGAATGACCGGTATAATTCCTCAATACTCCGGGCAAATGAATATCCTTTGGGAAAGGTGCCATATCCTCATTGTAAAGCAACCAGCTCTTCCGGGCGTTATCGTACCACAGTCCCATCGGGTGCGGATTGATTGCTTGTATTTGTTCGCGCTGATCAAGTACCATTTTAGCCGAAGCGGGTCCCTCATTGGCAAATACAAGTACCTGCATATAATTATAGGCCGTTTTGTCTGGAAAGGAATAAAGATCAACAACGGTACCCTGTGCAGCTATGTACTGACCGGCAGTAAGGAGTAACGTTAACTGGAAAAGAAATATTTTTTTCATAGTACTGTTTAAAGAACGGATAATCGTTTACTTCAGATAAACTTCTGTATATACATCCACGGGAATATCGGTAAATACCCCGTTCTCCACCGTCATCTCTGCTTTACCCAGGATCTTTACAAACTTTCCGCTGAGTTTTCCGGAGATCAGGGCTTTGCCGCTACCCGTTTCCTTATACGAAGTGATCTCCAGCTGCAGCGCACCGGATACTGAACCGGGATATTTGTAACCCCACATTTCCGGTTTTTTAATATCTCCCACCGGTGAACCGGAAAATAATACCTCCAGCTTTTCTTTTGTATACACGCCAGGTTTGGGATCGGCAGTGAAGACCATCAGGGTCAGCTGCCGGTCATCCACCGCGTCCATACTTTTAAATGCCAGCATGAGATAAGGTTTGTTTCCCGCCATATTCTTTACTCCTTTTTTAAACAGGGAAAAAGAATAGGGAAAATCTTTCCCCTTCCAGGGTTTGCCGTTGATCGTAGCGTTGAACTTTGCGGTACTTACGGCTGGTGCGGCCCCTGCACCTCCACCCGGATTCACCAGGGCGAAATCCGCATCAAACTTCGCATCAGCCGGTCCCTCCAGTATAATATAAACGGTGCCGGCTTCCTTGTCAGCCTTTTTAATATCCTCATACGGATTGCGCATATGCGTAACAGTGAATGAAAACCGTTTACCGTCGGCAGATACCACATCCACTTTATCACCGGTTTTCACCACCCCTTCATTCACGCGTATATCCACATCAAAAACCCCCGGTTTCCCTTCCTTGGCATAGACGGCACCGATCTTCGCATTTAGCGGACCTCCGGATTTATCAGCCGGCGCCGCAGCGGGTTTATTGGCTTGCGTTTTCGGCTTGTTTTGTTTGTTGTTGGACTGGCATGCGGTTTCCACCGAAAGAAAACAACTCAACCCGATAAAAAATATCCAGTTCTTTTTACCTGTATGATTCCACATAGTATCTGTTAAATTTGATTGTTACTGATTTAATGACTTCTAACTAACGGCTGCCGACTGCTGGCTGCCGACTGCTGACTGCCGACTGCCATCTACTCCACCAATTCCAGTTTAAAATACAACCGGTAACTTCCCTTGTTATTGAATTGATTCTGAAAACCGATCACGAACAGATTACCGGAATGCGGACCGGCATAAAAACTGTTTTCCGCAAAAAGGGGTTTACCTTTTTCATCTATCCCTTCCAGTTTAAGACAGAGCATTTGTGCGGCCGGTGTCTTCTCCCGGGTGCTTCGTGTACGAAACCGCCGGGTGCGGATTGTAAGACCGTATTCCAGCCAGAAGGGCTGGGTACCCAGCATGTCTGAACTGTATGGCATAAGGTCTGTTTTCAGTAAGAACCGTCCTGGAGCATTAATAGCGGGAAGATTGAGTGAATCTCCGTTAAAAAAAGCCTGCATCTGCATTTTTGCAAAATCGGGCCACATGGCATTGAGCCGGGTATTTTCATCGTCATACTCCCAGGGGCTGATATTGATAAAGACCCGTTTGTCTGACTGCAACGTTCCTTCCCAAACCACCAGCGGAAAACTTTGCGGATTGCTTCTGTTAAACTGAACCGGTCCGTTTACTTCAAACTGACCGTTTGCCGGAAAATGATCACCCTGCTGTAAACCACCCGAAGCAGATTTGCTGCCAGCCCGGATATAATTTGTTGCCGTACCTAAAAACGTTTTGGTGGTAGCTCCATGTACGTTTGTTTTCAACTGATACGTTTCTGTGATTTTCGGAATCAGTGACTCCGTGTGTTTCATGCCCCGGATGCCTTCAGTCTGCAGAATATCAAAGGTGAAAAATACTTCATCGCCGGCTCCATCCGACTCCAGCAGATCATCATTGGTTGGCTCAAACACACTAAAACCCGTGCAGATAAGGCGAAATTGCCGGTTATTCAGCGGATGGCTGACCACTGGCTTTCCACCTTTAATTGAACCAGGGTTGAAGACCTGTTTATTCACTGTGGCAATGCTTTTTGCCTGAATAATTACATTAAATGCCAGGCCTGGCTGAATCGCTTCGCCATTGTTGTTCATGATCAGCCAGCGCTTTAATTCCGGTTCGTATTCCGTCGTCACTTCAGCAAGGTTATACATACCTCCTGCCCCTCCCGGATTCCATAACTGGGAAAGCGAGAAACGGGCACCCGGATTATTGTTCAAAGCCGGATGATCCAGCAACAGCAGGCCCTCCTGCAGATTACTGTTATTGGCCTTCAGATGATAGCTGTTGGTGCCTGGCAAACTCCACCTGACCAGGAATTTCAACCCGGCATTCATCACGGCCTTATCCTGGTTGAAAATGGCCCAGCGACTGCCATCATACCAAACCCCCAGGGGATGCGGGTTGGCAATACGGGTATCCGCATCGGGTTCCACCGTGATCACCACGGATGAATTGCCTTTTATTGCGGGTATATCCAGGAAACTGGAATTCGCCGATATATTTTCTGCCGTACTGGTATGTGTCTGGGTTTGCTGGGCAAAAATGACTGGCGACAACAAACAAAGGGTAACAGATAAAAAAACTGTTTTCATAATAAGGAATAATGGTTATGATTTTTGATCGAAGTTTATTTACGCTTCCCCAGTATCTTTACGGGTACATTTTCAAATTTCCCTTCCGTGATTTCCAGGCTTTCATTAGATGCCCGCTTCACCATGGAATACTCTTTCACTAACATCTTCGAGGAAAATGTTCCACTCACCAGCCACTCTTCCCCAAACTCCGCTGCTTCATTTTTCACCACACTGGTAAACTGAATGGTCATGTCTGTTCCTTTATCAATGGGTTCCCTGCTTGCCACATAATCTTTTGATCCGCCGGCATTAGCTGTTTCGTAGCGGGTAAACTGCACCATATTCCCTCCGGTAACGGTATAGGAACCTGGTTCCATTTTGAAATCGTTAATGACGATGTGCAGCCAGCCCCGGTGCGGA
>CAUJFR010000395.1 GCA_963169885.1 Bacteroidota bacterium | reverse complement strand
GAAGCAGATGAAATTTTCTCAAAAAAAGGAATCATCGTGGTTCCAGACATGTACCTGAATGCAGGTGGGGTAACCGTTTCCTATTTCGAATGGCTGAAGAACCTGAGTCATGTACGCTATGGCCGCCTCGAAAAACGTTTCACCGAAAATATGAACACGCATATTCTTGGCCAGATTGAAGAACTGAGTGGCAAGAAAGTAAAAGGGCCATCCCGGGAAATGATTTTACATGGACCAGATGAAGTGGACCTCGTTTATAGCGGTCTGGAAGAAACGATGATTAATGCCACCCGTGAAATCATGGATACCTGGCAGGAAAACCCGGATATCCCCGATATGCGTACCGCCGCGTATGTGGTGGCCATCAACAAAGTGGCAACTGCTTATGCTGAGCTGGGCATCTTCCCATAATCCAAAAACCAATTGCTTATACCATCCCGTTTGCCAGGCAAACGGGATTTTTTTTGAAGACGCTGAACCAACTCATATCAACCGGCTCGTCGGATATAATCGATCAGGTTGTTCCAATGCAGTTTACTCCAAAAAAATTACCAGATACTCCAAATGTAATGTCCCCAATCTTTAAAAAAACTACCTTCACCACATCAAAAAAAAAAATCATGAAATTAATTCTTACTTCTCTTCTTTGCCTGATGCTGATTGCCGCTCATGCTCAAACCGCTGATGAAATCATACAGAAGCATGCGGCCGCGATGGGTGGACTGGATGCCATGAACAAAGTCAGCTCCTTTAAAATTACGGGCACTGTTACAGCCCAGGGGAATGAACTCCCGATTACCACCCAGGTCATTAATGGAAAAGCTTCCCGCAATGAAGTGGAAGTAATGGGACAATCCATTATTACGGTTTATGATAACGGGAAAGGCTGGACCATTAACCCTTTTACCGGAGCTTCTGAAGCTACAGATATTACAGGCCCCCAGCTGGCGGACTATAAAAGCCAGGCCTCACTCGCCAGCAACCTGGCAGACTATAAAAACCGGGGGCACCAGCTGGAATCCGTAGGACAGGAAGATGTGGATGGGATAAAATGTTTTAAGCTGAAACTGACCACTAAAGATGATAGCAAAATCACTTACTATTTTATTAATGCAACCGATTATGTGCTGGTCAAAGCCGCCACCAAACGGGACATGCAGGGCGAGGAAGTAGATGCCGAAACGTTTTATTCAGACCTGAAAGACTTCAATGGTATAAAATACTTTATGACCCGGATTCAGAAAGTGAATGGCGAAGTTTTTTCTGAAATGCATGTAGATAAATTCGAATTGAACGTGCCGGTGGATGAGGCCATTTTTAAGAAGTAATAAAAATTGTTTTTTTGAAAAAAAGGCTGTTTCAAGAACGAAACAGCCTTTTTTATTTTCCGGAATAAAAATCAATGTTTTACCTATGAACCAAACGCAGGCAACCCATCCAGCGGGTGAAGCGACGCCGCTTGTTTATGCCATCCAAATCCATTGGAACCATTCGTAATCACCAGGTAGGTAACCGGTATACTGATATTGTAGCGAAGCACCTGATCCAGTACCGCCTGGTCCAGGGGTATTTCCGGAGCCTTACATTCCACCATCATCCAGGGCAAATGATCCGTATTGTAAATCAGGATATCAAAACGGCGGTTCATTTCACCAAACCGGAATTCCTTTTCTACGGCAATCAGCGATAAGGGATACTTCATTTCCTGTACCAGGTATTGCAGGAAATTCTGACGCACCCATTCTTCAGGGGTGAGTACCAGCCATTTTTTCCGGAATGTATCAAATATGTACTCCTTCCCTGCTTCACTTTTTATTCGAAAGGCAGGTTCAGGATAGCGGAAGCGTATCATGGTTCAAATGTAATGGGTTTTTGACAGTTGCCCGTTCAGAGCGGTAATTCAGCGGAGTCCGGTTAATTGTTTAAATTCGCTTATGAAGACAAAAGAGGAAATCGTCCACAACTGGCTGCCCCGTTATACCGGGGAGCAATTGGAAAATTTCGGGGAGTATATCCTGCTGACCAATTTCAGCAATTATGTAACCATGTTTGCCGAATGGAACAAGGTGCCTGTAATTGGTGAAGGCAAACCAATGCAATGCGCCACGGCAGGAAATATCAGTATCATCAATTTCGGAATGGGCAGTCCCACAGCCGCCACGATCATGGACCTCCTCACGGCAATCGATCCCAAAGCCGTTCTATTTCTTGGTAAATGCGGGGGACTCAAGAAAAGAAACAAACTAGGGGACCTTATCCTGCCGATTGCAGCGATAAGAGGCGAGGGTACATCAAATGATTACTTCCCCGCAGAAGTGCCGGCATTACCCGCCTTCGCCCTCCAGAAAGCGGTATCCACCACGATCCGTGATTATGAGGTGGACTATTGGACCGGCACCGTGTATACCACCAACCGCCGGGTATGGGAACATGATGAGCCTTTCAAAGAGTACCTGCAAAAAGTAAGAGCTTATGCCATTGATATGGAAACCGCCACTATATTCACCGTCGGCTTCTATAATAAAATCCCAACCGGTGCTCTCTTACTGGTCAGTGATCAACCCATGATTCCGGAAGGCGTTAAAACGGAAGAAAGTGACAAGAAAGTAACCGCCAGTTTTGTGGAGAATCATTTAAAGATCGGGATTGACTCCCTGAAACAACTGATTAATGACGGGCATACCGTACGTCACCTGAAATTCTGAAACCACTGATGCTGCCCCTGCTCCGGATAAATAATCTCAGTATTGATTTCAGTACCGATACGGGCGTGATCCAGGCATTAAAGGATATAAACATCACCGTTAACCGGGGGGAGATTCTTGCATTGGTTGGCGAGTCCGGTTCCGGCAAATCAGTTACTTCCCTTTCAATCCTTCAGTTACTCCCTTCTCCACCGGCCATTTACCGGTCAGGTGAAATTCTTTTTTCTGAAGACGGACAATCAGCCATCAACCTCCTTCAACGGGACCGCTATGGGCTGCAGGATATCCGGGGAAATAAAATCGCGATGATTTTTCAGGAGCCGATGACTTCCCTGAACCCGGTTCTGACCTGTGGCAACCAGGTCATGGAAGCACTGTTGTTACACAAAAAAGGAACAAAGTCCGAAGCGAAAAAACGAACCATTGCCTGGTTTGAAAAAGTGAAACTGCCGGACCCTGAGGGCGTTTTCAACCGATATCCGCACCAGTTAAGCGGCGGACAGAAACAACGGGTGATGATTGCCATGGCCATGTGCTGTGAACCTTCCCTCCTGATTTGTGATGAGCCCACCACTGCCCTGGATGTAACCGTACAGAAAACCATTCTTGAACTTATCAAAGAATTACAGCAGTCATCCGGAATGGGGGTCATCTTCATCACGCATGATTTAGGCGTGGTCGCAGAGATTGCCAACCGTGCCGC
>CAUJFR010000394.1 GCA_963169885.1 Bacteroidota bacterium | reverse complement strand
GATCCCATATCCGGCCAGTTCTTCCACCAGCACAGGATTCACCTGCATGGGGTCGGGGCTGCTCAGCCACTGCCCGGCAATCATTCCTCCCAGTAATATACCAGCAACCATGAATAAATTCCAGGCTTCTTTTTTCCACTCATAATTAAAGAATGGGACTTTTGAGGGAAGGCAGGCCGCACAGATATGGCGGAGAGAGGAAGAGATGCCAAATGATTTATTCCCAATGATCAGCAATAGCGGTACCATTAACCCGATCAGTGGCCCGGCCACATACCAGGGCCAGGGCTGGCGCAGAAAATCTAACATGGTTTTTGTTTGAAAGGTGAACGCGAATTTAAATGTTCTCCCCTATAACAACTGTTCTTATTTCAGGTTTAGCCAGGGGCCATATTTATGCCGGTCTGCTGAAAAGCTATCCGCAAAAGGTCCAAAAGGATAATCTACTGGTTTTGTAGACATTACGGGCCAGTCATGACTGATATCAAATGTCTGGCGCTTCTGGCTGTTGATATAGGCAGCGAGGTCATAGGCTTCTTCATCAGTCAGAAGTAAGCTGCCTGCCGGTTTATCAAAAGGCATATTAAACTTAATGAACCTGGCCAGTTTGGTTACCTGGTACATACCAGCGCCGGTACTGTAACTGTTCAGCCCCCACAAAGGCGGATAACGAAAGGAGGAATGATCCGCTTCCCGAAAGCCTTCACCGTTTTGTCCATGACAACGTTTGCAGGTTGCTGCATACAACCGGCTGCCATTTGTGCTGTCGGCTGCTCTTGCTAAATAGGGTAAAGGGTCCCGGGTTATAGAATCAGCCGGCGCGTTTTCAGACAGCCATTTCAGGTAGGCCGTTATCGCCTGGATTTCCCGGCTGTTACTATCGGGGGCCATACTTTGCAGGCTTCGTTCAAAACAATCTTTTATTCTTTTGTATAAGGATTCATGACTGCCGCTTCGGTCCCGGTACTTTGGATATTGGAGATAAACCCTGGTAAGCGGAATAGCCTGGAGATTTTTACCGGCATCAAGGTGACAATGACTGCAGTTCATACCATTGGAGCGGATATTGATCCGCCCGCCCGGTCCATACTGTTCAGCGGTTTTGCTGATGAGCTGGAAGCCATATTCAGCAGCACCGGGCAGCGGTGCTGTATATGGGTGTGTCCGGTTATACCACCAGATCAGCAGGCCGGTGATTACCAGCAGTAACAAAGGCAGGGCATACTTCCTGGGTGTTTGCATGTGCAACAGCTTATTTTACCGGAAGGTTGCGCAAAAAGAAGTCCCGGACATTACCACCCATGATTTTATAAATATCTTCCTGGCTGAATCCTTCTTTCAACAAGGCGTTCACGATCAACGGAAGCCCGGTTACATCAAAATGGGCGGTGATGGCTCCATCGAAATCAGAACCGAGCGCTACTTTGTCCACCCCGATCTTATCGGCCACATAGCGGATGCTTTTAGCCGTGGAAGCCGCATCGGTTCCGCATACCGCGGTCTCCCAAAGTCCGATCCCCACGAGTCCGTTGCGCCGGCCGATCTCCAGCAAATGGGCATCGGACAGGTTGCGGGTATTATCACAAACCCCTTTCACACCGGTATGAGAAATCAAAACGGGGCCCTGAGTGCTGGCAAAAATATCATCGATGGTTTTAGGGGAAGCATGGGCGAGGTCGATCATCACATGCAGGCTGTCCATCCTGCTCACGAGTTGTTTCCCTTTTTCCGTCAGCCCGTCTTTTTTCATGCCATGGGCCGATCCGCCCCAGGCATTATCAAAAAAATGGGTGAGACCGATATAGCGCACCCCGGCCGTATAAAATTCATCCAGGTTGCTGAGGTCATCATTCAGGCAATGCGCCCCTTCAATACCCAGCATACCGGCGGTGAGCTTCGGGTTCTTTTTCCGGTCATCAACGAATTTCGCCAGGTCTTGCTGATTCAATATAACACGGAAAGCCCCATCCGATTTTTTAGCGGTCTGGAACAATTCGGCACATTGATGCAAGGCCCTTGATTTAACACTGAACCAATCCTTCGGATTTCGTAACTGGGCAAAACTGAGCAGGGCAATATTATCGGTCTTGTCATCATTGTGTTCAATATTCATTTTCTTCGGTGTCTTGCTCACAATGGTAAAAACCTGGAAAGCCATATTGGCTTTTTGCATTCGGGGGATGTCCACATGTCCGTGCGTATGCTCTTTCAGGTTGTTCCGGTCCCAGAGCAGGGCATCACAATGCAGATCAGCAATAAAGGGAATTGAATCATACCAGCTGACTTTTGCCGGCGGGGTTTTATGTACATCCAGAGTAACTTTATTCTGTTGTTTATCCACGATCCCCGGTGCGAAGAGGAAGAAGGCGATGAGGGCGAGTACGAGGAATACTAAGAAGTACCTGATGAACTTACGGAGCATTTGGTTTTTTCTGGAAGATAAGGAAAGTAAAAATTAAAAAGTCAAAAGTAAAAAGATCTCTGAAGGTGGAACGGTTTCCCCTTTCAGTGTGCTCTTTTTTTTACTTTTGACTTTTTACTTTTGATTTCAGTCTTTCTGATCAGATTTTACTTCTCAGTCGGGTCCATGGGCCGCCGTTGTAGACTTCGATGCCTGATGCTTTCAGTATGTTTTTAGCCATACCGCTACGGCCACCGCTGAGGCAGACGGTGATAACCGGTTTGTTCAGTTTTTTAAGGTCATTGATCTTTCCGCGCAAACTGTCGAGCGGATAATTCTTTGAACCATTGATATGTCCGCTTTTGAATTCAGCCTGGCTCCTAACATCTATGATTATAGCTCCTTTGCTGATCAGTTCTTTGTAGTCCACCGGGGTGCCGCCAAAAAGTTTCTGAAGAAATCCTAACATGTGATCTTGTTTATTTAGTTGATTAAATATTGCATATCACCAATTCCGCCGCCATTATAAACATTGGCAATGCCATTTTGCTGCAGAATACCCAGGGCCATACCACTTCGGGCACCGCTACGGCAATACACCACTACCGGTTTTTTAAAACTTTTGAATTCATCGGTTTTGTATGCAATCTGCTCAACGGGAATATTGATCGCATTGGGAATATGTTCCATTGCAAACTCCATCGGGCTGCGTACATCCACAATGATGGTGGAGGGGTCTTTTACCAGTTCTTTCAAATTAGCCATTTTAAGTTGTTTTTATTTTTAAAATACGGTTTGATTAAAGTAAAGTTGTCGGGCATACATAATCGGTAATGTTGAACAGTCCGCTTTCTTTCAGGGCTTTGAATCCGCCTTTTACGTCCACGAGTTTGTTATATCCCCTGGCCCTGAGTATCGAATTGAAGACCATGGAGCGGTAACCGCCCGCACAATGCACATAGGCTGTTTTAGTTTTATCGATCATGGTCATACTTTCATTGATAAAGTCGAGCGGGGCGTTGATCGCTTCTTCCAGGTGCTCACTGCCATATTCACTTTTCTTACGCACATCCAGAATGGTCAGTTTTTCATGATACATCCGGCGGGATAATTCGGCCGCATCTATGGATTCGATGCGGTCAATTTCTTTACCGGCGGCTTTCCAGGCTTCAAATCCGCCTTTCAGGTAACCAATGGTATAATCGTAACCTACCCTGGCCAGCCTGGTGATCACTTCTTCTTCCCGGCCTTCATCCGTTACCAGCAGGATTTCCTGTTTGATATCCGGGATCATGGCACCCACCCAGGGGGCAAACTGCCCGTCGATACCAATATTAATAGAATTGGGAATAAATCCGGCTGCGAACACCTGCGGGTCACGGGTATCCAGTACCAGCGCGCTGGTTTCAGTTGCCGCAGTATCAAATCCGTTGGGGGATAGGGCCTGCTGACCTCTTTTCAGTACTTCATCAATACTATCGTATCCTTGTATGTTCAGCATCACATTCAGCGGGAAGTAGGCGGGTGGGGCTACCAGTCCGGTGGTCACTTCTTTAATGAATTCTTCTTTTGTCATATCAGCGCGCAACGCATAATTGGTTGCTTTCTGATGACCCAATGTATCTGTGGTTTCCTTACTCATGTTTTTACCACAGGCACTGCCAGCGCCATGGGCCGGGTACACAATTAGGTCATCCGGCAACGTCATGATTTTATTCCGCAGGGAATCGTAGAGATGACCGGCTAATTTATCCTGGGTAAGATCGGCCACTACTTTTTGCGCCAGGTCAGGACGGCCCACATCACCGATGAATAAGGTATCACCGGAAAATAGACCGGCCGCTTTTCCGTTTTCATCTTTCAGCAGATAGCAGGTGCTTTCCATAGTATGTCCCGGTGTGTGCAGGGCGGTTATTGTAACAGCACCGATTTTAAACACTTCACCGTCTTCTGCAATATGAGCCGGGAATTGAGGCGCAGCCATCGGTCCGTAGACCACCGGGGCTCCGGTTTTTTTTGATAGGTCAATATGTCCGCTGACAAAGTCCGCATGGAAATGTGTTTCAAAAACATATTTGATCCGGGCCTGGTTGTTTTCTGCTTTCCGGATATAAGGAGCCACTTCACGGAGCGGATCGATTACCGCAGCTTCCCCATTACTTTCTATATAATAAGCACCCTGTGCAAGGCAGCCTGTATAGATTTGTTCTACTTTCATGGATTCCTTTTTTAATTGTGAATACAAAAATCAGTTTAAATCAGGAGGTATACGGTGACATCAATCACAGTGGTCCGTCAGTGGTATCAGGAGAGAAATAGTTCACGGACAATTACAAAAACACCCATGATCAGGATGAACCAGCCAAAGCCTTTTTTAAGGGAAGCAGGACTTATTTTATCGGAGAAATGACTGCCAATAAAAAGGCCGCCAGCGGAGAGCAGGGTAAAGGAAAGCAACAGTATCCAGTTGAATGAGAAATGATTCAGGCTGAACAGAAAACCAAACAGGGAGTTGATCGCAATGATCAGCAGGGAAGTGCCAACCGCCGTTTTCATATCCAGTCCCAGGAATAAAACAAGAGTAGGAATAATCAGGAATCCGCCGCCCGCTCCGAGCAGACCAGTAACTACACCTATTAAAAGACCGAAAATCATCAGGGGGAAAACACGGGCGCCGCCTTCTTTTGCCTTGACAACAGTCCTGCTTTCGCGGTTACGGATCATCGACCAGGAAGCCAGCAACATCAATACGGCGAAAACGAGCATCAGTAACATATTTTTTGTTACTGTGAAACCACTGGTAGTAAATATAATATCGGGAATGGCGGGTAAAAGATTATGTCTTGTTATAAAGATTGAGAGCACGGAAGGGAAACCAAATTCGGTTACAGCCCGGTAATCCAGTTGTTTTTTGGAGTATGCCCGGATACCGCCGATCAGGCTGGTGAAACCCACAATAAACAAGGAACTGGTAGTGGCCAGCAGGGGATCCACACCCATTAAATAGACCAGGACCGGAACGGTCAGGATCGAACCTCCGCTTCCGACCAGTCCAAGAGATATGCCAATAAGTATGGCCGATATGTATCCAATGATCTCCATGAATAGTGTGCAAGATTAGCGCAAAGGAAAAGCCTGGGCTGTGACCCAAATCACCGGACGAATCAGGAACTGATCAGTTCGATCATGTTCCGGTGGAGTTTCACCAGTCCGCGTTGTTCCATTTTTTTAAGTAAACGGGAAATCACTTCCCGGGAACTGTTCAGGTCATCGGCGATCTGCTGATGTGATATTTCCAGGTTTTTCTTTCCGGCTTTTTCCACATATCGTTTGATGTAAAATTCAAGGCGTTCATCCATATTGCGGAAAGCAATATTATCCACTACAGATAAGAGTTCATCAAAACGACCACGGTAAGTCTGTATCACAAACTGGTACCAGCTTTTATACTGGTTCATCATATCATCCATCAGGTGTACGGGAATCATCAAAACTTCCGAATCATCTTCGGCCATAGCCATGATTTCGCTGGTGCCGGACTGGATGGCACAGATCATGGAAACCGCGCAGGCCTGGCCGGGCTGCAGGTAGTACATAAGAAATTCACCCCCATCCTGGTTTTCGCGGTAGATTTTTATACGTCCTTCCAGCACCAGCACGGTGGATTTAATATACTGTCCGGTGCGCATAATGATATCTCCGGCATTAAAACTGCGTTGAACCGCTTCCTTTTCGATCAGTTCGATCAGGCCTGGTTCAAATTGGGGGAATTGTTCTTTCCAGTTCATACGACAAAGTTAGGCTTCTAAAATCTTTTCCATCTTCATACTCCGGCTTCCTTTTACCAGGAGATGGGTTTGTTCAAAATGCTGATCAAGATACCACTGTTTAGCCGCTGTTGAGTCGGGAAAGGAGATCCAGGGATGTTGCAGTTTTAAGAAGTCTCCTCCAACCAATACCACCTCTTTCCATTTGTATTTTCCGATCAGTTCAATGATGAGCCGGTGCTCTGCCAGACTTTCTGCTCCCAATTCGGCCATCGCACCCAGCATCAGTACTTTGTGGGAGGCGGCCAGACGGGCAAAGTTTTCAATCGCCAGTTTCATACTACTCGGATTGGCATTATAGGCATCGAGAATAATCTGATTGCTTCCAACCTTGATGAGTTGGGAACGGCTGTTGGAAGGCTGGTATGCTTCAATGGCGTTACGGATATCGGCATCGGGTACGCCGAAATGCTTTCCAATGGTTACGGCCAGTAATATATTCGGGAGATTGTAATCGCCTACCAGTTGGGAATGGATTATTCCGGTGGAAGCACCATTCGTTATAGAAACTTCAAGGAAGGGTTCGCTTTTTATCGTATGTCCTTCGATACTGGCATCGGTGGTACCATAGGTGATGATATGTGATAATCCCTGGCTCATTTCGCGCAGGTAGTCATAATCCCACATCACGAAAGCGGTGCCGTCATGTTCGCGAAGCCAGTCATACAATTCCCCTTTCCCTTTCCGTACGCCTTCCACACCGCCAAAGCCTTCGAGGTGGGCTTTGCCGCAATTGGTGATGATGCCATAATCCGGCATCGTATACGTACAATAGCCGGCAATTTCCTGCTGGTGATTGGCGCCCATTTCTATGACCGCGATTTCCGCGTCGGGTTTTATTTTTAAAATAGTTAGGGGAATACCGATATGGTTATTGAGATTGCCTTCGGTGGTGGCGGTGAGGTATTTACGGCTCAGTACCGCATGCACGAGTTCCTTGGTAGTGGTTTTGCCATTACTGCCTGTAATTGCAATAAAAGGAATGGAGAACTGTTGCCGGTGATATTTCGCCAGTTCCTGCAGCGCAGTCAGCACGTCGTCCACCAGGATGGTCTTCCCCTCAATAGCATAAACGGCTTCATCTATAATCGCGCAAACCGCCCCGGCATCTATAGCCTGTTGCGCAAATTTGTTTCCATTGAAGTTGTCTCCCTTTAGTGCAAAGAATAAATCGCCTGGTTGCAGTTTGCGCGTATCCGTTTGCACGGAAGGATGGCGCAGGTAGAGTTCGTAGAGGGAGGGGGTGTTCATGGTGCAAAGGTAGGTTGGTAAGTTAACAAGTTGACAGGTTGACAAGGAGGCCTCCTAAGAAAACCACCTTGTTAACTTGTCAACCTGTCAACCTTTCAACATTCCATAAAAAAGAAAACCCTCCAAGTAAACTGGGAGGGTTTCTTAGTATCATTTACCAGATTATCTTTTTTGTCTTCTTGATTTGAAGTACTGACCTGTTTTGCGTTTGTTACCTTCAGGGCTTCCCATGCGGTTCATCGCGCAACGGAATCCGAGGGTGCTGAGGGCCTGGTCTTCTTCGAGGTGACGGCGGCTACCCGGTGTTAACCAGTAAGCGCGGTCATTCCAGCTTCCTCCTTTGTACACTTTGGATTTTTCCGGGTGCACCAGGGTGGTGTTGGCATAGCCATACGAAGATTGGGACAAGGAGTCACCATCGAGGTAGCTGATCACATTACCGCGCTGATAGTTCCGGCGGTTTTTGCTTTCCTCATCGGTTACATTCACCATTTTCACACGACCCAGGCTGTCTTTCTCATAGCGGGTGGCGGGATCCATGGTTGTGGGGTCAGCTACATATAATTTCTTGTATTCGTTACCACGGAACGGAGCTGGCTGGTCGTCAAAGTCAAGTGAAGAAAGCGGACGATAGGTATCTTCCACCCACTCACTTACGTTACCGGCCATATTATATACACCGAAACCATTCGGGAAAAATGAATTAACAGGAGCGGTGTAGAAAGCGCGGTCATTCAGACCACCGGCCACACCAGCGTTATCACCTGAACCTCTTTTGAAGTTGGCCAGGAAGGTACCTTGCCAGCTGCCACGACGGGTATCACGCAATCCGTTCACATTCTGTGACCAGGGGTAAACCTGTTTGTTGGACTGTAACTCTTCCCCTCTCTTACCTTCTTTCAGGCTGGGACGGGGGTTCTGGTTGATCAGGCCATAAGCGGCATATTCCCACTCGGCTTCAAAAGGAAGGCGGTAATCAGGCGACATCACACCAGACTCCATGGTAGGAGCCATCGGCGGCTGGCCTTTTTTAGACTGCATCGCTTTGCCGGGAGGGGCTGTATACAAACCTAACAGGTAGGATTTTGTAGTAAAGTTATTATCACCTTGCTGAGCACCGGGCTTCAGGTTGGCTTTATTGATATACCCTTTCTGTACCAGGGTACCTTCGTTTACACGATCACTTCTCCACAGACAGAAGTCTTTAGCTTGTCTCCAGGTAACACCAACTACAGGATAGTCGTTGAAACCGGGGTGACGGAAGTAGAATTCAACCATGGGTTCATTATAGCTGAGCTCACTTCTCCATACCAGGGTATCCGGTAAGGCGCCTTCCAGGATCGGAGCATTCGCAGGATCGGTGGGGTCAAAAACTTTGGTTAACCAGTGCAGGTACTCACGGTAGTGTACGTTGGCAACTTCGGTGCGGTCAATGTAAAAAGAAGGCACGGATACACGACGCGGAATATTATTCCAGTCGCCCATTACGTCTTCTTCTGTCTGACCCATGGTAAAGGTACCACCCTCTACAAACACGAGGCCGGGGCCGAGGCCCTGCTCTTTGGATTTAGATACCTGGAAACCACCCTGGTTCTTATCATTGTAGTTCCAGCCGGTCACATCAGACTTGTCGTACTTCTTTTTGCCAAAAAGGCCTTTCCCTTTACAGGATGCCAGCAGCACCACACAGGATAGTAGGATTGTTAAGTTTCTCATTGTTTTTTGCATAAACCTATGAATTGGAATAAATTTAACGCCGTACGGAGAAAAATATTGCACCTTGGGATATTTTTACCTTCCGGAAGACGATTAAATGCGAATATATAGACTTTAAGTAAGACCGGTTACGCATAAATACCTTTTTTTAAACGGGAAAATCCCATCAAACCAATGGGTTAGCACATGCAGCGGATACGGGGTTTTGTTTTGGCGGGGATTCTCTGGATAGCTCCTTTTTGGGGGATATCGCAGCGGATTTATGCCCCCCATTCTGTGCTGGCCAGCGGTGCCTGGTACAAAATTTCGGCCCGTGAAACAGGTATCTATAAAATTGACCTGCCGCTCCTTTCTTCCCTGGGCATCAATACCAGTGGACTCAGTTCCGCCTCTTTCCGGCTCTATGGCCATCCGGCAGGCATGCTCCCGGAAGCGAATAACAGCACTTACCTGGATGATCTGACTGAAATAGCCGTCCAGGTGGTGGATGGGGGAGATGGGCTGCTGAATGGCAATGATTATATCCTTTTTTACAACCCGGGTCCCGATGAATGGCTAAGGGATTCCCTGAACCAGTCTTTTACCCATAAGAAGAACAGCTATACCAGCCAATCGTTCTATTTTATATCCATCGGGGGCAATGGAAAAAGAATTCAAACGGCGCCGCTGATCAGCAACCCCGCCCAGACAGTCACCCATTTTAATGAACGGATCTTTCATGAACTGGATACGATCAATCTGCTATCGGGTGGTAAAGAATGGTACGGAGAGGAATTTGCCAATGCGCCAGGTAAAACACTCACCCGCTCCTTTCCGGTTGAATTACCTAATTATCAGACCGGGGCAGGTATCACCATCCGGACAAATTGTATCGCCCGCTCCATCGGTTCGCCCAGCCGTTTTGATATCCGCATCGATAATCAACCCCTGGTTCAATTGCAGCTGAATCCGGTCATCGGCGGACAATATGATCCTTATGTACAAACCGGAACGGTTACTGCAACTGCTGTAAACAATGCAGCTTCCCCCGTGCTGACTTATTCCTTTACACCAGGTAGTTTCAATGCACAGGGCTGGCTCAACTGGTTTGAATTGTTTACCCGTCGTGCCATTTCCCTGAATGGGATCAGTCAGTTGCTTTTCCGTGACTGGTCCAGCGTGAATCAGACAACCGCTGGATTTATTGTGAGCCAGGCTACCACAGGCACACAGGTATGGGATATAACCGATGCAACGACCCCCCGGTTAATGCCCGGACAGTTCAGTGGTACGGAATATCGTTTTGCGCATACAACAGACAGACTCAGGGAGTATGCCGCTTTTTCGGCTACCGGCTTTTTACAACCGGCAGCCGTGGGAAGGGTGAGTAACCAGGACCTGCATGCAACAGCTCCGGCTGCAATGCTGATCATAACCCATACCACCTTGCTTAGTCAGGCACAACGAATTGCCTCATTTCATCAGCAGCAACAGGGACTCCGTTCCGTAATCGTGACCACTGATCAGGTTTACAACGAATTTGCGGGTGGTCGTCCGGATCCGGTAGCCCTCCGTGATTTTATAAAAATGTATTATGACAGATACAGGCTCTCCGTTACGGATAAGCCGCGGTATCTTTTATTGTTCGGGGATGCTTCTTTTGATTACCGTGACCGGATAAATAATAATACCAA
>CAUJFR010000393.1 GCA_963169885.1 Bacteroidota bacterium | reverse complement strand
AAATGTGGACCTGAAAAAACTGGAAGCCCTGATTAAAAAACATGGTGCCGCCAGAATCCCTTATGTCAGTATTGCCACCAGTGTGAATATGGCGGGCGGACAACCCATCAGTATTCAGAACCTGAAAGAACTGCGGGCCCTGACCAAAAAAAATGGCATCCGCATCATTCACGATATGACCCGTGTGGCAGAAAATGCACACTTCATACAGCAACGGGAAAAAGGCTATGCCAAAAAATCAATCCGTCAGATCGTTAAAGAGATCTGTAACCTGACCGATGGAGCTACGATGAGTGCGAAGAAAGACGCGCTGGTGAATATCGGCGGATTCCTCGCCATCAATGACTGGGATGTATTTGAAGAAGCCCGTAATATGGTAGTGGTCTATGAAGGATTGCATACCTATGGTGGTCTGGCCGGTCGTGACATGGAAGCCATGGCCATCGGTATTAAAGAAAGTGTGGATGACGACCATATTCATGCCCGGGTGGGACAAGTGATTTACCTCGGTGAAAAAATGATTGACTATGGCGTACCGATTGTAAAACCCATCGGAGGTCATGGTATCTTTGTCGATGCTAAAAAATTCCTCCCGCATATTTCGCAGGATCAGTTCCCGGCACAAACCTTGGCAGCTGAAGTATACCTGGATTCAGGCGTTCGTACCATGGAACGGGGCGTAGTCTCAGCGGGCCGGAAAGCGAATGGCGAGAATTATTACCCCAAACTGGAACTGGTGCGCTTTACCATACCCCGCCGGGTGTACACACAGGCCCATATGGATGTAATCGCTGAATCCACCGCCAGGGTATTTGACCGTCGAAATAAAATCAAAGGTTTGAAAATGGTGTATGAACCCAAATACCTGCGGTTCTTCCAGGCAAAATTTGAACAACTGAAATAAATGATCAATAAAAAAGAGCCTGTCTTCCGGAATAATCCAGTGAAGACAGGCTTTTTACTTTGCTAAATCAATTATTTATTCGCTAAGTTGTACCTATAATTCAGCACATCCAGTTCGGTTTCTGCTCCACTAAGCAAATGTTGAAAGTTGCCTGAACCATCATCGATCTGGTCAGCCAGTGACTGGTAATACGTAATCCCTTTCCGGAGATTCAGATAAAACTCATTATAATACTTTGCTTTTTTGGGTAACGTACCCTGCAACAGCTCTTCCTCCAGCTTCTCTTTCAGGTAATCAATATATAAATCCAGTTCTGCAATGAACATATGTGGCCGGTCGGCATGTGTCAAAGAATCCGTGCGCCCATAAATATGATCAACCATGGTCTTCAACGAAACCACTTTTGAAAAATGGGCAATATTCGGACCGGGACATATATTCACCGACTTCAGTTTATCAACAAACGGCACATCATAAACCAGAGAAGCGGCATTACTGAGTCCGATACAGAGACAATCCTTATCCCATATTTCCTCCATCTTCCGGTTAAATTCTTCCACAGGCAGGTTAGCCGCTTTCAGTTGCTGTGTTTTCAACTGCTGGTATTTCCGAGAAGCAGTGCAGATCGGTTCTTTGGTAAATTCCGTATTAAAAGCAAGATGTTTTTCCGTGCAGGGACTGCCGGGCCGGCCTTGCTGAATCCTTGCCTTTACTTCACGGTCTGCACTGGTACCTTTCAGGTAATGAAAACGGACACCCAATGGCGATTTACGGCTGAGCACCACATCCTCTTCGTTTGATGCGGCCAGTAGTTGTAATGTTTCTTCATCTACGGTGGTGGCTTCCGGAACCAGTAAAAATGGGGAACCCCATCCGGTTGTTCCGATCTCGTAGTGGTGATGAAGAAACTGATCTTCTGCCGCTGTACCAATACCTCCCTGTACGGAAAACAGTACCGGCGGAATGGCCGTTATAGTCCGGTTATTTTTCTTTAATTGAGCCGCACTGTATATCTCAAATAAAGAATCCAGGAGTTCCTGCTTACCCGATTTAAAATCTTCCAGAATCGGTCCGAGCAGGAAGCCATCCGTGGCAAACGCGTGTCCGCCACAATTCAACCCCGATTCAATCCTGAACTCACTTACCCATATTCCCTTTTTGGCCAGGTACTTGCCCTGGATCAAAGCGGAACGGAAATCACTTACTTTCAGTACTACTTTTTTGGAAAAACTACCATCCTCCCGCATTTCAAACTGACTGCATTGCTCCATATAATTAAATAACCTGGGATTCATACCTGCGGAAAAAACAATGGACGACCCGTCAAGATCACTGTTAACATAACCACGCAGCGAGGCTACGGCATCCGAACCATCTTTGACCACCTGGCTGTTTGCATCAAAATTTTCCCGATCCAGTTTGGTCATGATATTCACATCAATACTCCCGGGCTTGATCTGGTTGCGGAGGTATGCTTCCAGTCGACGTTTTTCTGCTTCGTCTTCGGTCTGCGTCATCTGACGGTATAATTGTTTCAATACAGATTGCTCCGGCAGCATTTCAAAATAGGTAACGATCTCGGATCCTTTTTCAAAGGCGGCTATTTTAATTTTCTCCACCTGTTCCCGTACTATGGTATTAACCAGATTTAAATAATCAGTAATCCGACGGGCCCGGTAATCCGGCTGATCCGTGGTAATGGGAAGATAGGTTCTCCCTGTTTGCGGATAATAGTAACTCCGCATCATTTCCACCAGGCGGTCTTCAACAATGGATATTACTGAACTGATGCCGTATCGGGCTACTTTAACCGGACTATCAATTGTATAGGCCAATCCCATTACAGGAATATGAAAAGTATGGGGTGATTGTGTATTCATGCTCATTTTAAAATTCAGGATGAGAAGCTGCCTTTCTTAAACAAAAGTCAGCTGGTAAACAGGTGAACAAAGAAGCGGTGAAACTAAAGCAATAGCAAATCAAAAAACCTGATTAAACTCAGCAAAATTGAAAAAATGAAAGATGCCCTTTTGTAAAACACGATCAGTTGTACAGTTTTTTAGCCGATCAGGTAGGCTAAGCCCTTATTAACTGGTTTGCATAAATCATTTATGGTGTTTTTCCGGCACATGTTCTCAAATAAGTCACGGACTACTTTATACTCATCATGAATTGGACACGGATGACTGGATGAACACTTACTCAACCCAAGACCACATTGTTTGAACAATTCTTTTCCGTCAATGGCGTCAACAACATTCATCACTGGTTGGCTCTTCTGCCTGGCGGTTATAAAAAAACCACCACTCGGTCCTTTAAGGCTTTTTATCACATCCTCTTTCACCAGTATTTGCATTATTTTTCCCACAGTATGTTCACTGGCCTCAATGACTTCCGCAATTTCCTTCATACCGGATTTTTCTCCTGACTCAAACCGGGCCGCCAGATAGATTACCGCTTTAATAGCCGTTTTACAGGTCAGACTCAGCATACTTATTGATTTAAAAACAATTTGCCTTGTTCCGATATCCGTTCCTGCGACCAGGGCGGATCAAAACACAATTCAACAACAATTTCCTGATCGCCAAAAGTACGTTCCATTACCCGTTTTACAGCGGCTGTCAACGTATCACCCATCGGGCAGAATTGAGTAGTCAATGTCATCGACACATAAATTCTCCTGCCCTGCTTATCAAAGTCCAGTTGATAAATCAACCCAAGGTCCACTACATTCAGCCCGATTTCCGGATCCATTACCTGTTCCAGGGCCGCCAGTGCAATAGTGGCATTGATCGGATGATTACTTATGATATTCATACCAATGGTTTATGCCGCCAGATTTTCAGCACATTCAGGTTATAGAAAACAGCGGCCAATATCAGTACTATTGACCCAGCCTTTAACAAGCTGGTATACCCGCCGAAAATACCAAGGGCAAAGAGCATAAAGCCGGCAAGATATGAAATTCCCATTGCCATAAATAACCGGTCAGACATCAGGGTTTTCGGATCAGGTGTCTTCATCAGACCGGCTTTATCATGATAATGTTTATTCCAGATTATAAACGGGAGTGTTTTAAAGGTCATACCCAGAATCAAAGAGGTCATCCAGCCGAAAAAAATTAAGAACCCGTAAAGCAGCACCAAACGGCTATGCTGTCCGCCGGTAATCCGATAGCCAGAAACCAGCAATAGAATAAATAATGGCAACAGCATTATGGCTACCGATAAAAGAGAAATCCGCATCGGTTGGTCCACTTTCTTACGGATACGCGACTGCCATACCCGGAAAATGTAATGGAGGAAAAAAGAAAGTGCCGTCCCAATCATGAGTCCCGAAAATAAGACCGGATATGGAAACTGAAAATAATAAGAAAGAAGATAGTAGATCAGGCCTCCATTAATCATTAAAAATATAAGCTGTAACCTCCGGTTGTTCTGGTATTTAGATATCAGGAACATGGGAATCAGTCTGGAGGCAACGCCAATTATCAGCATTAAAAACCAGCCCATGATACCTGCATGTGCATGTAAAGGGAGATAGGTCAGTACATCTTTTGGCAGAAATGGAAAATTAAAATTATAGACCAGTACCAATCCCAGGAAAGCCGTAATAAAAAGCCAGCTGGCAGCAGTAACAATAAACAAAGAATAGATATTGCCTGACTTCCCGGTCTTTACCGTGTATAAAATATTAACCAGATAAGCCATGACTGCTAAAAGAACCAGTCGCCCACCCCATTTTGATGGCCAGCCCATATTGAAAGTATAAAATCCATATACTAACAACGGAATTCCAACTGCAGCAAGGAAGAACGAGAGATGTGCCAGCCTTATACTGAATAAAGACTTTTCAGTCAGCACCGGTATCAGCTGGTGACTGGCCCCCAGGATAATCATGGTACCCCAACCCAATGCCATTCCATGAGTGATTGCCAGGAGCTGCGGACTGAAATAATGCTGCGTAAAGGATTCCGTTGACAGCGATAACAGTATCGTACATGCCAGAAAACTGATGGCCGCATACAGATAGAACGGAACAACCGCTGTATCCGGGGTATTCCTGAAACCGGCATTCGGATATCCGTTACTCATATCAGGGCCTGAAGATTAACAAGTGTACTTCTCCGGGTGCTATTTCATTCACCCGGTAATCAAATTTACGTTCGGCCAGTTCGGGCAACAGAAATACCGG
>CAUJFR010000392.1 GCA_963169885.1 Bacteroidota bacterium | reverse complement strand
GGCTTGCGGCAATTCGTACGCCGAGAATCCGGTATACCTGTACATCGGTATTGACCAGGTCATAATTATTTCTCTTTAACTCCGCTTTTACCTGGTCCGGCAAAAAGGATCTTGGAAAACTGATCCACAGATCGATCGTACCCGGTGTTTTCACCGCATGAGAAGGGAAAGCACCGCGCGCCAGTTCAGGCGTCATTTTTTGCTGAGCCGTTGGTTCAATAATCGCCCTGGCCCGCACCCGCTGTAAAACAGTCTCACTGAGTGAACCAGTGATCGTGACCGTGTATGCATTGTTTGGAATATAATCGAGTAATTTAATCCCTTCCTGCAGCAGTTGCTGTCTTTCAGCCAATGTTGGCAGCTGCTCAAACTGAAGAACAGCAAAGGTCTTGCCCCCCGTACGGGCAGTCCGGTTATTCATGGAATCAAGCCGGCTGGCACTGATATTCTTTGTAGGGTAAACAGCCCCGCTTTTTAATAGAAGGGCATAGCGTGTATCCTGCTGTGCGTTTGCAGAAAAAACGAAAAACAGCAGAACGGCAATCAAGGGAATTGGATAGATTCTCATAGCGATTTTTAGCTTTCTAAAAGTAATATAAATACCTGAGAATTGCCAATACAGGCAAGGATTTCGGCGAGGGTCGGACTGATTCTTAAACAGTTGCGACAGGAACGGGAAAGCAATAGCGGTGCATAGCGGCCAGGAAACGGTGCATGGCTTCCATATGCTGCAGATCATGGGCCACCAGCAGGAAGAGCCGGCCGGTTTGTTTCAGTTTGCCTTTATTGGTTTCTGTCTGCAGGAATTCAATGATTTTCTGGAAAATTCCTGATTCAAAATAAGGCGAATCCGGTCGGTTGATAAAGAAACACCGTAGGGTGTTTTCCTTGAGACTCATTTTTTCAAAGCCCAGGTCAACCGCCAGTTTGCGGCAGCGTACGGTAATAAAAAGATCTTCTACCTGGCGGGGCAATGTACCAAACCGGTCTTCGAGTTCGGTCTTCATGGCCAGCAGCTCTTCTTCTGTTTCCGCATTATCCAATCGTTGATACAGCGAAAGCCGTTCCGCAATACTCTCTACATACTCATCCGGAATCAGAATTTCCAGATCGGTATCAATGGTGCAATCCTGAACAAAATCATCCTGCCGCGCTATTTCTTCTTTGAACAGTTCTTTAAAGTCTGTCCGTTTCAATTCACGGATCGCTTCATCCAGTATCTTCTGGTACATTTCAAACCCTATTTCCGCCATAAATCCGCTCTGTTCCCCACCCAGCAGGTTACCGGCTCCACGAATATCCAGGTCACGCATGGCAATCTGGAATCCACTGCCCAGTTCGCTGTGCTGTTCCAGCGTCTGTAATCTTTTCCTCGAATCATTGGGCAGGGTACTCATGGGTGGAGCCAACAGGTAACAGAAAGCTTTCTTATTACTCCGGCCAACACGGCCACGGAGCTGATGCAGGTCGCTAAGACCAAACTGGTGTGCATTGTTTACAATGATTGTGTTTACATTCGGAATATCCACCCCGCTCTCCACAATATTGGTACAGACCAATACATCATAGCGCCGGTCAATAAAGTCCAGGATCTTTTCCTCCAGTTCATGTCCTTCCATCTGGCCATGTGCATAACCGATACTGAGGTCGGGGCAAAGCGCCTGTATGATTGCAGCCATCTCGGCCAGTCCGGCGATCCGGTTATAAATAAAAAAGACCTGTCCGCCCCGCTCTGTTTCAAAATAAACTGCGTCCCGGATAAAATCCTCGTTATACACCTGCACTTCGGTCTGGATCGGTTGCCGGTTTGGCGGCGGGGTATTCATGATACTCAGGTCACGGGCACCCATAAGCGAAAACTGAAGGGTACGCGGTATCGGTGTGGCGGTAAGCGTCAGGCAATCCACTGTAGTACGGAGGGTCTTGATTTTTTCTTTATGCCCTACCCCGAATTTCTGTTCCTCGTCCACTACCAGCAGGCCCAGTTCTTTAAACTTCACTTCTTTACCCAGTAATCCGTGGGTACCGATAATAATATCAATTTTTCCTTCTTCCAGCCGGCGCAGTGTGTCCTTCTTCTCTTTAGCGGATTTAAACCGATTGATATAGTCAACGGTTACCGGGAAATCCTTCAACCGGTCCTTGAACGTTTTATAGTGCTGAAAAGCCAGGATCGTGGTTGGCACGAGTACGGCAGCCTGTTTCCCATCGAGACAGGTTTTAAAAGCGGCACGGATGGCCACTTCGGTTTTCCCAAAGCCTACATCCCCACATACGAGGCGGTCCATGGGAGACGGAGACTCCATATCTTTTTTTACATCGGCAGAAGCCTTGCTCTGGTCGGGTGTATCCTCATAGATAAATGAGGCTTCCAGCTCCGTCTGCATGTAATTGTCCGGTGTATGTGAAAAGCCTTGCTGTGCTTTCCGCTGCGCGTATAATTTGATCAGGTCAAAGGCAATCTCTTTTACCTTGGCCTTTGTTTTTTCTTTCAGTTTATTCCAGACATCGCTGCCCAGTTTGTTCACTTTGGGCACGCTGCCATCTTTACCAGTATACTTGGCAATTTTATGAAGGCTGTTGATATTCACATAGAGAATATCAGTGTCCTTATAAATCAGCCGTACAGCTTCCTGGGTACGTCCGTTTACTTCTATTTTCTGAAGGCCGCTGAACACACCCACCCCATGGTCGATATGCGTGACAAAATCGCCCGGTTGTAATTCACGGAGGGTACGGAGGGTAAGGGCTTTATTTTTATTATACGCCTGTTTGACTTTGTATTTATGGTAGCGTTGAAATACCTGGTGATCGGTATAACAGAGCAACTGGAGATCTTCATCAATAAATCCTTCATGAATGGAAGTGGTAACGGGATTAAAAACCACTTCCGCTTTGAGGTCGTCGAAAATACTCTGCATCCGTTCCAGCTGCCGGGGATTTTCCGCGAAAATGAACAACTGGAATTTTTTGGCTTCCCAGCTTTTCAGGTCACGGATCAGGAGGTCAAACTGCCGGTTGAAGGAAGGTTGTTCCCGGGTATTATGACGAATGGTAAAGGGAGAAAATGTTTCCGGAAAGGAGTCTCCATGCCCGAAACCCACCAGGTGCCGTTGCACGATTTTCTCTTCCCACTCCGGTATACTGATGAAATCACGCATCGATACCTGCTTCTTTTCCAGTTTATCATCCGGATCATCCCGGTGTTTTGTTTTAGCAACCGGCTGTGCCCTGAGTTCTTCCTGTATCCGCAGAAAAGACTCAAGGTCTTCGATACTGTCGGCAATATGTTCACGGCACAGGGCATAATCCTGGATCCAGATCACGGTGTTCTCCGGAAGAAAGTCAAACAGGGAAATCCGTTCTTCATCTTCAAACTGGGTATCAACATTGGGAATGATACTTACCTGCAGCAGCTTACGTTCACTCAGTTGGGTTTCGGGATCCACAATCCGGATGGAGTCCACTTCATTTCCGTATAACTCCACGCGGTAGGGTTTTTCATTCCCGAATGAATAAATATCCAGAATGCCACCCCGGATGGCAAACTGCCCGGGCTCGTAGACAAAATCCGTCCGTTCAAAGCCATAGTCCCCCAGTTTCAATAATAACTGTCCGGTATCGAGGGTATCCCCGGTACGTATATGGATGATATTGGAGGAAAGCGTTTTGGGTAATACCACTTTTTCAAAAAGTGCTTCCGGGTAAGTAACCAGTACTTTTTTATTACC
>CAUJFR010000391.1 GCA_963169885.1 Bacteroidota bacterium | reverse complement strand
GGAAATTGCCCCGGTCCAGCACCAGCAATTCATTCCGGCTTTCATTCAACACAAGATCGGAGGTAAAGCTGTCATCGAACCGTGTACCTCCAACCGTTCCGTTGAGACTGATCGAATCAAGGGTACTCATTTTTTCGATATCATACTTGATGACCGCCCCGTTATCTCCGCCACTGAGGTAGATCGTTCTGTTGTCGGCCGCAAATGTTACTCCGAGAAAAGAACCGTTCGACAAAGGAGATTCTATGGTTTTGTCGTAAGAAGGTACACGGATATGACTTAACGACTGCAGGTCAATTATGGTGAATACCCCGTCATGCAGGGTCACCGCTTTCTTACCATCCGGCGAAATGGCCATCCCAAAAGGATCATGGGTGATGCGGATCATTTCGCCGGCAGGACTGACAAACCTCCCACTGGGAAGCACAGAAATGCCTTTCTCCTTGATACTGGCATACTGATTACGGCCGGGTACCTGGAGCGTCAGTACCTCTGAAGGCTGGGCCGATACATAAATATTAAAAAAAAGGGTAAGGATTAAAACGGGGATACTATTTTTCATATCGTAATGTATTAAAAATGGCGGAACCTGGAAAAGTTCCGCCTTGCTAACAACTGCTCACTTTTTGCTTATGCTAAAAATTTATCGGATCCGGATGATTATTGAGCAATCCAGGGTCTTGTATTCATGTCATCTGCTCCCTGGCGCGTTACAGCTGCCGCCCTGTTGGTTCCATTGAGGGATTGTTCGGAAAGCGGATAGATATAACGAACTGGGACTTTATTATTATTCAGGTTAGCAGGTCCGGGAGTGATCACCGGCATACCGGTTCTTCTCCAGTCAAACCAGGCTTCAAGGCCATTGAAGTATAGCGCTACCCATTTCTGTAAGGCGATTTTCTCGAGTTTCTCATTATCAGTACCGGAGAAAGCAACAGCAGGCTGACTCAAATAACCGGCAGGCATTGCTACATTCAGGTTATAACCGGCAGGTACCACCGACTGCCAGTAGGCAAAGTTGGCATTGATCCCGTTGGTATAATATACCTCTGCATCACCTGTTGTTATCATTCCTTTTTGCCTTGCTTCTGCCAGAATAAACTGCAGTTCTGCATACGTCATCAGTAAAGCTCTTGCTGCAGAAGGATCAGGTGCGGCCTGACCTGCATCATTACATACCAGACAGGCAAAGGTATAACCCACTCTTGAAACGCCTTGTACTCCTCCGTTATAAGCCAATGCATCCACATCACTCAGCCCGTTAGGCACGCCCTGAATAACCGGAGTACCGGCAGCAACAGAAGCCTGTGTAGGTCGTCCAAATACATTAATACGTGTATCATTTAAAGCGGACAGGCGATCCGTCAACGTTTTGCTAACCCGGAATTCGTCAAAAGAACCCACCCTTGTGCCGTACAAAGGCCATTGGTTAGGCGCTGCAGAAAGGTACTTGAACTCTGCATTATCGGCATTACCGGTAAATACCGGATTGTTTACGGGATCACCAACGATTGCCTGCATTTCTGTATTTACATTTTTCTTTTTGGAGAGTCGCATGAGGTAACGCAGCCTCAATGAATTGGCCAGTTTTCTCCACTTAAGCAGCGAAGAGCTGCCCCCGCCATAAAGAATATCCCCTGTAAAACTGCCGGATGCTGTAGCCAGGGCTTCATTGGCTTTTTTCAGATCGGCTAATATAGCTGTATAAATATCTTCCTGCTTGTCATAAACAGGCTGGTACAAACCATCTGTCTTGGCTTTCCCGGCTTCTGAATAAGGAACATCGCCATACGCATCAGTAGCCAGTGAGAACAACCAGGATTTCATAATCAGGGTTACACCATAATACGGATTTTTCTCATCCCCGTTAACGGCAGTGAATATATTCTGAATATTCCGGTAATTGCCATAAACAGTACTCCAGATACCGTTCTGTTCATTCCAGCCGTAACGGTCTTCGTTTACAAACTGGATTTTTGCATGGTGCTGAACGACAATATTTCCAATACCCCAGGCTTCACTTACCTGGCGGTCCATTGAACTTTTGATAATGCCGCTGAGCAACAGATCCGGCGTAACTGTGGTGGTATTATTCTTATTGGTATTCGTATCAGAAAAATCTTTTGTGCATCCGGTCAGCAGGGCAATGCCGATTACCGGAAGAACAGATTTAAATAGTTTCATCATTACTGATTTAAAAGTGAATTATAATTTAAAGCTCAGGTTAATTCCGTAACTGCGGGTCGTGGGCAGACTCATATACTCAATACCCGGCAATGCTGTACCACCAGTATAGGACATGGTCTCCGGATCAATATGAGGCACTTTATCCCACAGGAAGAGATTACGACCCACCAGGCTGATGGTAAGACCGCGAACCGGAATTTTACCAAACACTTTATCCGGGACTGTATAGCTCAGCTGCAACTCCCGGAGTTTAACAAAGGAGGCATCATACATCACTCCTTCTGCGATACCACGACCACCAGTCCAGGCAGAATGCCACTCACGGGCGGTAACTTTCTTTGTATTAGTTGAGAATGAACCATCCGTATTCTGCACTACACCTTGCCCAATCACACCATTACCTTCTACTGTAAGATCATACCCATTGGCACGGCCTTCGAGCGTTTCCACAATTATACCGCCTTCGCGTCCGACTGTTTGTGTTTCTGAATATAATTCTCCACCACTGCGAATATCAAAGAGGAAGCTCATCCGGAAACCCTTATAAGTAAACCCGTTGCCGATACCCATCAGGAAATCGGGATTGTAATTACCCAGTTTAATACGGTTTGATGTCCTGATTGGTCTTCCATTAGTACCAAATACCATCTGTCCTACATACTTTCCGCTTGCATCATAATACTGTCCTGTAGGATCTGTGTTTTGCACACGGGCAAAACCAATACCATACAGGTCACCCATCCGCTCACCCACACGGGCTTCCACACTTACCCGGCGGCTGGCCATTACATAGTTGGTGAGTCCGTCGCTCAACTCGAGTACGGTACTGCGGTTGGCTGAGAAATTCACAAACGCATTCCACTTGAAATCTTTTTTCTCTACCGGTACCGCGGTAAGCATCAGCTCCACCCCATTGTTACGGATCAATCCGGCATTGATCTTACGGGTATCATAACCGCTGGTTCCGGAAAGGGGGATATTCAGGATCTGGTTTTTGGTACGGCTCTGATAATAGGTAAGATCAAGTCCGAGGCGACCTTTGAAGAACCGGATATCCGTTCCAAATTCATAAGCCGAACTGATCTCAGGCTTCAGGTTCAGATTGGCCAGACTGCTGGTTTCACTATAGATCTGGAAAGCGCCAAATGGCTCACTCCGGTTATAGGTCTGTGTAAAAGCAAACGGATCTGTATCATTACCTACCTGTGCAAAGCTTCCTCTCAGTTTAAAGAAACTGATGGCTTTGGGCATTGTCACCATCTCACTGATTACTGCACTAAGGGCTGCGGAAGAATAGAAATAGGAGTTTACTTCCTGTCCGAAAGCTTTCAGGTCTTCCGGAAGGGTCAGTGCACTGCTCCAGTCATTCCGTCCGGTTATATCCAGGAATAACTTATTCTTATAAGATACACCGGCAGATCCGTATAAACTGTTGATCCGCTTGGCCACGTTATTCTGCTCCACCACTAATGCTATCCGGGAGTTATTCAGGCTGTAAATATTGGGAATGTTCAGCTGACCAGCCACATCTTCTTTAAAGCGTGAAGTCTGGCGCATCTGGTTTCCACCCAGGGTTCCGGTAATACTGAAATCACTGTTCAGCTCTTTATTCAGTGAGAAAAGGAAGTCGGAATTGCGTTCCTCATTCACAATACCTGTTTCCCGGTATTGACCGAAAGGAAAACGTTGTGTACTGAATGCACGACGGTATTCGCGGCGTTCATTACTCCAGTCTGTTGCTGTGCGGAACTGCAGATTCAGCCATGAATTAAAGTCATATTTCAATGTTACATTCCCGATCAGACGGTCATAATACTGTCCATTGGTATTCGCCATCACGGTCAGGTAAGGATTATCATGGTAATTATAGTTCCAGCTATACTGCTTCTGGTTTTCCAACCCGGGCTGCCACAAACGTTTCATATCGCTGACCTTCACGGAAGCAGGCAACCAGCAGTTAAACAGGTACATAATACTTTCTGTTCCATAACTAATGGAAGGACGGTTATCGCTTTCGCTTTTGATATAACTGACAAAAGCCCTTGCTGAAAGTTTATTGGTCAGATTATAGCCACCTGAGACAGAAACAGTATTCCGTTTCAGATCGGTATTGGGCACTATTCCTTTCTGGTCCACATTGGTAAAACTGATACGAAAATCCCCGTCTTTATTACCGCCCACCAACGCGGCATTGTTTGTATAGGTGGTCCCTGTCTGGAGAAAATTTTTCAGGTTGTCTTTATCGGCTACCCATAAAGTAGGAGTAATCACGCTTCCGGCCGGCGCATTCATATCACCTCCGGTATAATTAATCGGCTGACCATTCAGGGTACGTGGTGAATTATATTGCGGATAACTCTGCCCGTTAACGGCCGGTCCCCAACATTCATCCGTACCATCAGAAAGTCCGCTGCCACCGCCATTCACAAAAGCTAAAGCGCCTCCACTGCCATTACCCTGTCCATAGGTAGTCTGGTACTCAGGCAATTTCAACGGTGTTTCGAACGTAGCGTTACTGCTCACTTCCACCCCGATTCCTTTTTGTTTGCGGCCGCTTTTGGTTTTAATCAGTATAACCCCATTGGCAGCCCTGGAACCATATAATGCAGAAGCGGCGGGTCCTTTTAATACACTCATGGATTCAATATCATCCGGATTTATAAAGCCCGCGCCATTGCCGAAATCCACCTCAAGGTTTCCTCTTCCGGACGCACCGGTGATCGCATTACTGACCGGCACCCCATCCACCACATATAAAGGCTGATTCTTGTTAAGATCCACGGAGCGCTCCCCACGGATAGATACCCGGGCTGAACCGCCGATTCCAGAAGGGCTGCTGATAACAGTAACTCCCGCTACTTTACCCGCCAACTGATTGACCACATTCGTTTCACGGGCCACGGTCAGTTCATCTCCTTTAATTTCCTGGATAGCATAACCCAGTTTCTTTTTATCTTTTTTAATTCCAAGAGCGGTAATCACTACTTCGCTCATATTACGTGAATCGGGCTTCAGCAATACCAGGCCAGCATCAGCTGCTTTTACATCCATGCTGATATAACCAACATTACTGATGGTCAGCATTTCCTGTTCATCCGCCTGGACGGAAAACGAACCGGAGGCGTCTGCAGTAATCACTTTGCCGGACTTTTTTAGGGTAACGGAAGCACCGGATAAAGGTTGTTGTGTTTCATCAGAAACCACCTTACCCGAAATCGTCTTTTGTGCCAGCATAGTCATTGGCACCAGGACGACAAGCAAGAATAATAGAAACGGCTGCTTAAACCGGAGTTGAAAAAATGAAGTCATAAGAATTTGTTTTAGTTAAAGACCCATCCAATAAGGGCGCTAAGATGGCATCCGAAAATGAAGTTGATCTTATCAGGAAGTGAACGAATCGTTATTGTAATGTGAAAGAAAAAACAATAGTTGACTAAATAATATTCAGTTAACAATGAAAGAGTATAGAATTGTATTTAAGTGTATCAAAATATGTGAATAACAATTCCTTTACAATTTATTTACCATTCGTTAAATCAAAAGCTACGATGGAGTAATATGTAATTGCGTATTTTGACAAACCTCGTACACTTTGAATAAAAGAAATCTCGATGTGGCCGTTCTTTCCGATATGCACTTAGGAACCTACGGCTGCCATGCCAGTGAAATTGTCAACTACCTCCGTAGTATTTCTCCCAGATTACTTATTCTGAACGGGGATATCATCGATGGCTGGCAATTCTCCAAACGGTACTTTCCCGGCGCTC
>CAUJFR010000390.1 GCA_963169885.1 Bacteroidota bacterium | reverse complement strand
ATCGCATGAATGATTCCCTGCTCAACCTGCTGCCACGCAATTTTATGCGGGCGGATACCAGTCTCCGGGAAGTGCAGGACAGCGTTCCGTTTGACACCCTGGGTCATTACCGGCGTTATTATTTCCGCCCGGCCACCATTGTTTATAATACAGTGAACAGCCAGAAGAATTATTTACAGATCAACCGCGGTTCCAATCATGGAATAAAGGATAATATGGCCGTGCTTAGTTCCGATGGCAGTGCTGTTGGAGTGGTGGTGGGCGTAAGTCCTAATTTCAGCCAGGTGATGAGCCTGCTCCATGTGCAGCAGAAAGTGAATGCATCCTTAAAGAAATCAGGTGATTTTGGTACAATAGAATGGGATGGGAAGGATCCCCGGGTACTGACCCTCAGGGGAATTCCCCGCAGTATTGAGATCAAGACGGGTGATTCCGTGCTGACCAGCGCCTATTCCTTTAATTTTCCGCCGGGTTATATGCTGGGAACCATTGCTGAGATTGTTACGGATAAGAGCACTAACTTTTATGTGCTGAGAGTAAAACCGACGGCTAATTTTTACCATATTCAACAGGTTTTTGTCGTGGAAAACCTGCAGTTTACCGAGCAGACCCTGCTTAACCAGGAGGCGAAGAAGCGGATCGAAGACCCAAAAAAGAATCCAAAGTGAGTGATTTCCTGAGAAATATGATCCGCTTTGCAGTATTGATACTGTTGCAGGTCTATGTGCTGAACCGGATTCCGCACCTGCACCGCTTTATCACCCCTTACCTCTATTTCCTGTTTATTCTCTGGCTGCCTTTTTCTGTTTCCCGTCAATGGTTGTTATTGATCGGTTTTATTACCGGTCTGACACTTGACTATTTCACCATGACACCCGGCCTGCATGCCGCCGCATGTCTGCTGATTGCCTATGTCCGGCCTTTCCTGATCACTATTCTTACGCCCAAAGACAGTACTGAGTTCAACTACCGCGAACCCTCTCCCCGGGCCATGCAATGGACACCTTATTTGGTATATGTTTTTGTACTTACGCTTCTTCACCATGGGTATATGGTATTTCTGGAATGGATGAGTGTTGGCAGCTTTCTGGATTTTATTATTAAAGTCATTGCCAGTACGGGCATCAGTCTGCTGATGATACTGGCTGTGGAGTTGTTGTTTCCCCGCAAACTGAAATTCAGAACCAACACGGCCTGATCGTAATTACTCCACTACTGCCTGAGAAAATTTTCTTAATTCTGTTTTTATTTTCAAATAGATTTGGAAACAGGCTTTTTGAATTCGTACTTTGTGTGACGATAATCTTTCTTCCTCACCTCCCACTTCATTGTTTATAGCGCTCCATGTCTGTCTTTAATCAATCCAGAAGCCGAATCATCCGCTTTATATTCCTGCTTGCATTCATTGTGATCATTGGCCAGTTGTTCTACCTGCAGGTGATAGAGGGAAAATACCGGCAACTCGCCATGGACAATGCTGTATTTGCCAAAGTGGTCTGGCCGGAGCGCGGGATCATATTTGACCGCAACGGGAAAGCGATCCTGAACAATACCATTATTTATGACCTGATGGTTACGCCTGCTGAGGTTAAGGGGATCGATACCCTGGAATTCTGCCGGCTGATCGGGATTGATACCGCAGAGTTTAAGAAAAGAATTCTGGAAGCCCGTTTTAAAAATACCGCCGTGCGGCCTTCGGTATTCAAAGGACTGCTCACCAAAGAACTGCAGGCCCGCTTTGAAGAGAATAGCTGGAAATATCCCGGCTTCAACCTGGTGGAACGTCCGCTGCGGACCTACCCCTTCAATGCGGCCGCGCATATACTGGGTTATATCCGGGAAGCAGATACAAGGGATATTGAAAACTCTGGAAACTATTACCGGCAGGGTGATTTTATCGGAAAGACCGGACTGGAATCCTATTATGAAACGGTACTCATGGGCCAGCGCGGGGTGCAGTATATGATCAAGGATAATAAGAACCGGCTGGTGGGACATTACGAGAATGGTGCTTTTGATACGGCTTCAGTAGCCGGAAGAGGGCTGCGTACCTATATAGATATTGAACTGCAACAGATGGCAGAACAACTGATGAGTAATAAAGTAGGTGGTCTTGTAGCGATTGATCCGAAGACCGGTGGCATTCTTGCCATGGTCTCTGGTCCTAACTTCAATCCCAATGACCTTACCGGATCGGAAGGCAGTAAGAATTACAGCCGGATGGTGCTGGACGTTACCGGTCCGATGCTTAACCGGGCCATTGGCGGACGATATGAGCCAGGCTCTACGTTTAAGCCACTGGGTGCCCTTGTGGCTTTGAATGAAGGGGTGATTACTCCTGAATATGGATATCCTTGTGGCGGACGATATACATTATGCGGACATGGAAAGCCACAATGTACTCACGCCGGTAACGGACACGCTGCGAATGTTCGCTTATCCATTGCCAATTCCTGCAACGCCTATTATGCGCATGTGTACCGGCTTACAGTGGATAATCCCAAATACGGAAATGTAAAGAACGGCTATCTGCAATGGAGAAAATACATGAACACATTCGGGTTGGGGGTTCGCCTCGGACTGGATATACCCAATGAAATTCCCGGATTAATCCCCGATACATCTGTATACAACAGGGAAAATGCCAACCACTGGACTTCCTGTACTAATCTTACACTCGGCATCGGGCAGGATAAAATGCTGACCACTCCGCTGCAAATGGCCAATGCCATGTGTATTATCGCTAACCGCGGGTATTATTATACACCACATTTTGTAGAAAAGATAGACGGGGAAACGGACGAGGATACTACATTAATGAACCGCTTCCGGATCAAGCATGATGTACTGACGCATATACCTGATACTGCCTTTAATGCCGTAATAGAAGGAATGAACGATGTGGTGAAATTTGGTACGGCAAAAAATGCCAGGATACCAAGCATTGAAGTTTGTGCAAAGACCGGGACCGCAGAAAACTATACGATACAAGATGGTCGCCGGATCAAGTTGCCGAACAACTCGATGTTTGTTTGCTTTGCACCCAAAGAAAATCCGAAGATCGCCATTGCCGTTTTTGTACAGAATGCCGGTTTCGGTGCTACCTGGGCCGGCCCTATTTCCCGGTTAATGATGGAGAAATACCTGAATGATACCCTGATGCCTAAAAGCAAGGAAGATCTTGAACGGATTACCAAGACCAACCTTATGCCTGCTTATTTCAAACGGGCTCAATACAAAGAAGATTCTATCCGGGCTTTCAAATGGTACCAGACCACGAAGGACAGCAGCTATATTAAACGTTATGTGCAGGCGGATGTGAAAAAATCAAATGCCCCCATGCCTGCGGGTAAAAACAAGCCGG
This sequence comes from Bacteroidota bacterium, assembly GCA_963169885.1. Lineage (GTDB taxonomy): Bacteria > Bacteroidota > Bacteroidia > Chitinophagales > Chitinophagaceae > JJ008. Next base: position 3,652 of record CAUJFR010000390.1, on the reverse strand, counting down.
TGAAGAATAATGAAGCCATGATGGCCATGCTTCCGGACCGTCATTCATTCCTTAAAACAGTAGGCAGCAAAAAATCATGAGACCTCAAAACCCCGCCATATCCAAAGGGATCGACTGGAGCCTGGTCTGGATCTACCTGCTGCTCGTGAGTATCGGACTGACTGCCATCTTTGCGGCAACCTATAAAGAAGGGGATGCGGTTGTTCAGTCCTTTATTGGGTTCAAAACCGATTACAGCAAACAGTTTTACTTTTTCATCATCTCATTTGTGCTCGGGTTTGTGATATTACTGACGGATAGTAAGTTCTTTTCCGCCACCGCCAACCTGCTCTATGCCATGGGAATATTCATGCTCCTGCTGGTGTTTCCTTTCCATTCACCGATCAAGGGTACAGAATCGATCATAAAACTGGGGGCGTTTAATTTCCAGCCGGCAGAACTTTGTAAGATATTTGTGGCCCTGGCTCTTTCCAAATACCTGTCGAGGCCCGAGACTGATTTTACCAAAACCCGCTCGCAACTGATTGCAGCAGGTATTGCCCTTTTCCCGGCAGTGTTGACCATTATGCAAAGTGAAACCGGGCTGGCACTCGTATACTTTGCTTTCTTTATAGTGATGTACCGGGAAGGATTGCCCTCCGCGATCCTGGTGATCGGATTTTCAGCTGCCGCCCTGATTGTTGCGACCCTGTTGCTGGAAAAAATTACCCTCGCCATTGTGCTGACTTCCCTGATGCTGCTGGTGGTCTGGTTTACCCGCCGCTGGTGGAAACGTAAATCCGGCCTGCTCTATAGTATTATTTTTGTATGGTTGCTGTGCGTGGGTATCCAGTTTTTTGTGGTTCCCATGGCCTTTAAAAAAGTACTCAAGCTTTACCAGGTAGAGCGGATATACAGCACCGTGGGAAAAGACGTACCGGCAGAATATGTAGAGGCCCACTCCAATGAACTGACGAAGAAAACCGATAAGAAAAAAGATATTGATTACAATGTCCGCCAGTCCAAGATCGCCATTGGCAGTGGCGGCGTACTGGGTAAGGGCCTGATGAGTGCCACACAAACCCGCTACGATTTTGTACCTGAACAACGGACTGACTTTATATTCTGCACCGTAGGTGAAGGATTTGGTTTCGCCGGTAGTTTTGTGTTGCTTGGACTTTATCTCTTACTCCTGTTCCGGATCGTTACCATTGCCGAACGACAGCGCAGTACCTTCAGCCGCAGTTATGCCTACGGAGTGGCATCCGTATTCTTCTTCCATATGGCCATCAATATTGCCATGACCATCGGACTGGCCCCGGTGATCGGTATTCCGCTGCCCTTTATCAGTTATGGAGGAACGTCGTTGCTGACGTTTACGATCATGTTGTTTATTCTGATCAGACTGGATGCTGACCGGCAAATGGTTTTAAGATAGCGAGAAGCAAGAAGCTAGAAGCGAGAAGGGGCCTACTTAGAGACTATTATTGAATATTGCTGCTTTACAGCATCATCACACCTCACCCAAGTAACATTTCGTTTGCCTGTGGCATTTCGTTCGCCCTCTCCCTGTCTCCCGGACATGCAGGTTTTAGGAGAGGGTAGTATCATCGTATCACCCAGCCATATTATAGGAAAGATGCTGAGAAAGGCGGAATACAGTCCATTATAGTCGTCGCATAGCGGAGTTCAACCAGATAGTAAGAAAAGAGATGACAGACAATCCCGTTAAATAAACAATATCCAATAAATCTTTCTTTGGACGCCCCTTCTCGCTTCTAGCTTCTAGCTTCTCGCTTCTTCTCTCAACCTCTATCTTTGCCAGATGAAAATCATCCCCCTCTCCGAAGGCACATTCACCATTGACAAAACAAAGCGTTTTGTTCCTTTTGACGATACCGAACACCAGTTGCATGAGCGGCCGGCAGGAAGTCTGCTGGTAGAGATACAGCCCTTTGTGGTGATTACGTCCAGGGATATCCTGTTACTCGATGCCGGGCTGGGTTTTGAGAAAAATGGCGTGCTGCAGCTGCACCAGAACCTGATGGATAATGGTATTAATCCCGGGGATGTGACCAAAGTGCTGATGACCCATTTACATAAGGACCATGCCGGTGGGGTGGGTGTGGAAAGAGACGGATTGGGCGCCAGGTTGTCATTTCCGAATGCGACTTATTATATAGGTAGGAAAGAGTTTCAGTTTGCCTTTGAAACCGGATTTCCTTCTTTTATTCCTGAAGAACTGGAATGTCTGCGCAATAATCCACAGGTGGAATTGCTGGAGGGTAACGGAGAGATCGAAGGATACATTCGTTATGAGTTAACAGGTGGACATTCGCCCTTTCACCAGGCATTCTGGATAAAGGAAGAAGGAGAGACCATCTTCTTTGGCGGTGATGAGGCGCCGCAACTGCAACAGATGAAACACCGCTTTGTGGCCAAGTATGATGCCGATGGAAAGAAAGCGATGGAACTGCGCCGCGAGTGGTGGCAGCAGGGGGAAGCGGAAGGCTGGACTTTTTTATTCTATCATGATGTGAAGCACGCAGTGTTCAGCTTTGGCAATACGCACTAAAAAAGGAGTCTCCATACGGAGACTCCTTTTTGAAATATTCAGCAAAACAAATCATTAATCAGCCATCAGCTTATTGCGGCGGATACCACCACCGCCGGCTCCTTGTCTTCTTTGTAACCGGCGCTCTTCCATTTCATGCTTCACTACTTCTACAAATTCTTTTTCTGCTACAAATATTTTGTTCGCCCTTTTATCATCCATCACCTGGCGGAATTCATCCCTGAATTTCACCCTCACTTCCGCAGCTTTTAACTGGAGCGTTACTTTGTCGGCCCTGTTCTCCTGATGCACTTTCCGGAGCTCAGTGATATAACGGATAAAAATCGGACTGAATTTTTCAGCTTCATTCTTTGTCATGTTCAGCCGCTTCTGGATATACTGTTGCATTTTTTCCTGCAACTTTCCCATGCGGGGATCCGTTTCATCTTCCTGGGCAAAGCCAGAAAAGCTGCCGGCGATCAAAAGGGTTAATATGAGTAAATATTTTTTCATGTTATTCCGCTTAATTCATAAATAAGGTTTCTTCGTCAGTACTGGTTTCGGTTTCAGCGGTTTCATTCAGGAATTGATTCAGTTCGTTTTCAGGAATATCTTTCAGTAAATCCTTTACTTCCTTATTGGTGTCAGTGGCTGCGGTCTCATCCGTACGCAGACCCGCCTCATCAAACTGTTTTACAAATTCAGTCAGCACGGTATCGCTGGTCTTCCTGATTTCCTTCAGCATGCTTTTTTCAAATTTCGCTGCAGCCGTACCTTCTGTTTTTCCGGTATTATCCTGGCTGATGTATAATATGCTCAGTAAAGCAACCACTCCCGTTACCACCGCCGCTGCCGCATACCGGAACCATTTACGGCTGCCACCCATGGAAACCACTTTGGCTGGTTGTTTTGTTTCAGCGACAGGTACACTGATCGAATCAAAATACCCGGCAGGAACACTGTAAGGCATTTCTTTTTTCAGTCCGCTCAGCAGGGGAGAGAGATTTCCCAGTTCTTCGGATGCTTCCTGTTCACCATACATGGCCACCGATACCAGTGTGGATTCCATATCCTCAAAATAACCCGCCGGTACCGTATAAGGCATCGTCTTCGGCAGCT
>CAUJFR010000389.1 GCA_963169885.1 Bacteroidota bacterium | reverse complement strand
GAAATATCAGCCAGGTAGTGACTGTTCAGACCCGTTGTTCCGTTCTGAATTGCAATCTTGCGATCCGAGATAGCCACTAACACATTCCCCAGGTGGTTACTCAATTCAAAGAGCTTTTCTCCTCTGGTAAATTTAATACCTTTTATTTTGGCAAATCCACCGGAAAGGTTAAAAAATGTGTCTGCTGCGGAACGGGTCGTCAGCATCCCGATACGGCTGCTGCCATACAAATGAATCTCAGCCTGTTGCAAGGTACCCGCTACCGGTCTGCTATAAACACTCAGTACATTTCCGCTTGCATCACGTACATAAAACGTGGTATCCGTAGGGGTCTTTTTAATGATCCGGTTGCCGGAGGCATCATACACATAGCGGATCACTGTCCCGGATTTTGTCACCGTCTCAATTTTCCCATATACATTCCAGGTAATATTGGAAATTCCCTCACTTCCATCATAGATAAGGTTGCCTATCTGATCATACTGATAGTTATTATCACTCTGCCCCTGTTTCAAATCATTATACTGGGCATAGGTTCCCGATGAGGCATCCGTAGCATAATCAGACACCTTGTGCAAACGGTTTGTACCGGCCGTATACGAATACAGCATACTGTCCATTGACAAACGGGCGGCATCCCCATGCCGGTTATAGGTCAGGATATTTCCGTTCGGGTCATAGGTTACCCTTTCCCGGTAGTCGCTCAGACTGACCGGGGTAAATGTACCGGCCACCGGATCAAGCCCGCTGAACGCATCCATTGAAACGATCCGGTTCAGCTGATCGTAATGATAATTATAAAGCCTGGTGGCACCCAACTTTGGTATATTGACCGCCATGGTGGCTATATTTCCATTGTACAGGGCTGCTCCATTACTGCTTAACTGGCCGATTACCGTATGTGTCTGCGGGGTATAACCGATCGCTTTATAATCTCCTCTGTAATAGTTCAGGCTGTACCCATATACGTCCTGTGCTGTGGGACTGGCTTCTGTAGTATCAGTACCATTGGTCAATGTACCGCCCATTGCCGGGTTCACCCCTTTGATCCAGCCCTGCAGCGTATACACAAAATCCTGCCCCTGTACCCGCAACTGCCCTATATCTGTACGGGCCAGCGGACCATGTTTATAATAGGTATAATGCGCCTCTCTTTCCGGGAAAAGAAAAAGCTGAACACTGTCCCTGCCGGTAAATACATCGGTCAGCCTGTTCTCGGCATCATAACTATACCGGTGATAAAAAGCATCCTCCTGCCCCGGCTGGTAACTAACCTGGTTTACTTTACCGCTGACCAGGTCAAAATCATATACTATTTTCTTATACCGCTGGCCGGAGGCATTCATGGCATTGGGGGAAACATCAAAGCGACCAAAATCCTGTAACAATGTATCCACGTTACCATGGATATCATAGGTGTAATACGTGGCTGCCGTCGGGTAACCATCCGACGCCTGAGCAAATACAGCAGAATAACTGACCTGTAAATCTTCAGCTTAAAGTGTACCACTAATTTAGTATCTTAAGAGAGTGTTTCCTAATTATTTAACTCAAAAAAAGAATGTTATGGAAACAAAATCTAAGAAGCAAACACCCGAGAATTTTGTCAAGGATGTCCGGAGAAAGGCCAGGCGCCTGTTTACCTCTGAGCAAAAGATCCTGATTGTCATGGAAGCTATCCGCGGAGAAACCTCAGTCGCAGAGATCTGCCGGAAGTACGGGATTCATCAAACCCAGTTTTACAAGTGGAATAAACAGTTTCTGGAAGCCGGTAAAAAGCGGTTAGCTGGCGACACCACCCGTGAAGCCACATCAGATGAAGTAGCAGACTTACGTAAAGAGAATCAGCGGCTTAAGGAAATGGTGGCCGATCTGATGCTGCGCTATGATATTGTAAAAAAAAGCTTATCCATTTTGGAATAAACGAAAAATGGAAGAAGTATATGCGATTATCAGCAGCAGAGAAACAGGAAATTATCCAGTTGGTTGACCGCTCAGAACTTGGGGTCAACAGGACACTGAGGGAGCTGGGTATCCACAAGAGTACGTTTTACAAATGGTACCAGGCATACCTTGAAAACGGGCCAGATGGCCTCCAGCCTCATAAGAGAACCCGCAGGCAGTGGAACTCCATACCAGACGCACAAAAGCAGCTGGTGGTTGAAGTGGCCCTGGATCACCCGGTACTCTCCCCACGGGAACTGTCGGTAAAACTCACGGATGAGCAAAAGGTCTTTATCTCTGAAAGCAGCGTCTACCGGATTTTAAAGAGCAGAGGCCTGATAACAACACCCATGCACATTTTGCTGTCAGCGTCCAATGAGTTTAAGGATAAGACTCATTTTGTTCATGAGATGTGGCAGACGGATTTTACGTACTTTAAAATCATTGGCTGGGGCTGGTATTACCTGAGCACTATTCTGGACGATTACAGCCGCTATATCGTCCACTGGGAGCTCTGCCGGGATATGAAAGCTTCCGATGTAGAAAGAACCGTGGAAAGGGCACTGGCTGTGGCAGGCCTTCAGAAAGGACAGCGGCCGAAGCTGCTCTCCGACAATGGAGCCTGTTACATATCAGCAGATCTAAAGAAGTACCTGCAATCAAAGAAGATCAAACCCATCCACGGAAGGGTCAATCATCCGCAAACCCAGGGAAAAATAGAACGCTATCACCGAAGCATGAAAAACGTTGTTAAGTTGGATAATTATTATTGTCCGGAGGAACTGAAAGCCGCGCTGGAAAAATTTGTAAACTATTACAATCACCAGCGCTATCATGAATCCCTGGACAACGTCACCCCAGCAGATGTATACTTCGGGAAGCGAGAAAAAATCCTGCAACGAAGAGAAAAAATCAAGGCACAAAACATGAACTACAGGCGGGCTCTCTACTTTACTGAAAAGCTAAACTTTATTAATCCAACCCTATAAAACTAAAAATTATTAATTAACTTAAATCCTGGAAATACTCTCTAACAGAAAGTACACTTTGTTTTGACGACATACACTGATCCCTGATTCTTTGTAAATCAAGGCTTGGGAGTTCAACTTTTATCAGGAGATCAATTTCTTCGCTGCTTAAAAACCCTTTCTGAACCGCTTTTGATTTAAATTTTATCTCCTTAAAGGGGTCATTCCGGATAATAGAAGCCTTTATTGCAGGCATCAGTATCGTTTTAAGGGAAGTCATATACTTTACGGCCGTATTGTTGCCGATGCTTTTTGAGACACGTAAGTATTGAAAATACCTTTCCAGGAAACGGCTATCAATTTTTACCAACGGATAGTTTTTTACGTTGAATTCATTTTGCAGAAAATCAATCACAAAACGAAGACTCCGTTCATATTTTTCATAGGTAGCCGCTGAAATATCGATCCCTTTACGTTCTTTCATTTCCTCATTCCGTGATTGCAAATATTCGATTAACCCTGTTGGTTTCTGCTCCTGCCCTTTTATCTGGCTTACCATGTCATCGATGGTAAACGGATTGCCGGAGAATCTGAGCTGGTCAAAAATCTGGACTGCCTTGTAATTGATCATTTCCAGGTTTCGGTTAATAAGGGCGGCTTTTTCATATTTCCGGATTACTTTGCCCGATTGATTATCCCAATACTGATAGGGGCAATAAAGGCCTGTGTAGACATCCCGTCGCTCCTGGCGATAGATGATCCGCAGAACAATGGGGGTATGACCTGCTTTATTAACCCTGGACTGACGGCAAAGGAAGCTGTAATGAATCTGGATGAGCTCCAACATACATTCGAATTTTAGTGTTTGCAAATTCGGTAGCCGGAGGTAGTTTAAGAGTTGCTAATCGGGGCAACCGACTGCAAAATGGGGAATCAAGGAACTTTAAGCATTTCTGGTCTCTGAAATTACACGAAAATGGTGCTTTCGGGTGCATTCAGGTGCATAAACGAAAAAATGCAAAACGCGTTTAGTCAACGACTTACAGCATTTTGCATTCTTCTGCATTGTTACTCGGCGGAGAGGGAGGGATTCGAACCCTCGATACAGATTTAAGTCCGTATAACGGTTTAGCAAACCGGCCCTTTCGGCCACTCAGGCACCTCTCCAAAAGGACTCCGGAATCATTTCCGGGGCTGCAAAAATATGAATAACCGGGATTATAATCCAAAATACAGGGAACAAATCCCAAAAAAAATGAAAACGGGAACAGGGTAACCCTCAAAAAAATCCCGGACGACATAAATGTGTCCGGGAACAATATTTTTTGGCTTGCTGTTGAGTCGTTTACATCGCTGCCAGCTGTACTTTCTGCTGCAGTTCGAGGACGTTTTCCCTGAAAACGCCATCGGTATCCATCAGGTCTTTTACGGTCTGGCAGGAGTGGATAACAGTGGTATGGTCGCGTCCGCCGAAATGCTCACCGATCGTTTTCAGTGAATTCTTGGTAAACGCTTTGGCCAGGTACATGGTAATCTGGCGGGCCTGTACGATTTCGCGTTTGCGGGTCTTCTGCAACAGCTTATCGTAGGGCACATCGAAATACTCACAAACCATTTTCTGGATGGTATCGATGGTAATTTCCTTACTGGATGATTTTACAAAATTGCGCAACACTTTTTTGGCGAGATCTAAATCAATCTCTCTTCTGTTCAGCGAAGATTGTGCCAACAGTGAAATCAGGGCACCTTCCAGTTCCCGGACATTATTACTGATATTATAAGCAATGTACTTTACCACTTCCTTGGGCATCTCCAGACCGTCATTCTTCATTTTCCGCTCCAGGATCTCGATCCGGGTATCATATTCCGGCACCTGGAGGTCGGCACTCAATCCCCAACGGAAACGGCTGAGCAGGCGCTCCTGTACCCCATCGAGGTCTTTGGGTGATTTGTCGGATGTAAGCACCAGTTGCTTCTGTGACTGATGTAAGTGGTTGAATATGGCGAAAAAGGCATCCTGGGATTTCTCGGCTTTGGCAAAAAACTGCACATCGTCGAGAATCAGGACATCAATCAGCTGGTAAAAGTGGATGAAATCATTGATCGCATTGTTCCGGCTGTGATCCATAAACTGGTTGATGAACTTCTCGGAACTTACATATAAGACCACTTTGTTGGGATGCAGTCTTTTTACTTCATTGCCGATTGCCTGGGCCAGGTGGGTTTTACCCAGCCCTACCCCGCCATAGATCACCAGCGGATTAAAGGAATTAGCACCTGGTTTTTCCGCCACCGTTTTACCGGCTCTGCGGGCCACCCGGTTGCAATCACCTTCTATAAATGCTTCGAAGGTATAGTTCGGATTCAGCTGCGGATCAATCTGCATCTTCTTAAGACCCGGTATGACAAACGGGTTCTTAACAGGGTTGTTTATGACGAGCGGAAAATCCATTTCGTTATTTGAAAA
>CAUJFR010000388.1 GCA_963169885.1 Bacteroidota bacterium | reverse complement strand
TTTTTGACGGCAATTATCTGGTTCCTGAAAAAATACCAGGGTGGGAAATACCTGACGCTTCCCCATGTGATTGAACTGATGCAGGTGGACTATGAAAAACTCTTTTCAGTTCTTCGGACTGAACCAGAAATTGAAGTGCTGATCAATCCGTTCATATCCGCTTATCAGAATGATGCGATGGAACAACTGGAGGGCCAGGTGGCGAGCGCCAAGATCGGGATGGCAAGGCTCTCTTCCCCGCAACTGTATTGGGTATTATCAGCAAACGATTTTACGCTTGACATAAATGACCCAGAGAAACCCAAGATCGTGTGCCTTGCTAACAATCCTCAAAAGCAGCAGATTTACGGGGCTGTTCTTTCCTTATACGTGACCCGTTTGATTAAACTCGTTAATCAAAAAAATAAACTGAAATCAAGTTTGATATTTGATGAGTTCCCTACCATCTTTTTCAATGATATTGATAGTTTAATTGCAACGGCACGTTCCAACAAAGTAGCAACCTGTCTCGGAATCCAGGATTTTAGTCAACTTAAGAAAGATTACGGCGCAGATCAGTCCGCTGTAATAATGAATATCACCGGCAATATTATCAGCGGGCAGGTAACCGGTGAAACTTCAAAGTTTCTATCCGAAAGGTTCGGGAAAATCAACCAGGTTAAGGAGAGTATTTCGATTAACCGAACCGATACTTCAATCAGCAAATCCAGTCAATTGGATTTTGCTATCCCACAATCCAAAATAGCCGGGCTTTCCTCCGGGGAATTTGTAGGCATGGTTGCAGATGATCCGAACAATAAAATAAAGTTGAAGACATTTCATTCAGAAATTATAAATGATCATGATGCACTGAAGTCAGAATCGGGTTCATACAAGAATTTACCTGCTGTCAAGGATGTTACAGTCCAAATGGTCAACAACAATTTTCGAAGGGTAAAGGCTGAAGTAGTTGAAATAATTGAAACAGAAATCGAAAGAATTTTAAATACACCAGGTCTTGAAAGTATCAGTAAATAACTTTGCTTAGAGTAAAGTCGCCACGAGGAGGAACGTAATATATTGCGAATAGGGAACAAAGCTTTACAAAGCGTTTCTGTTTTGATTGGACATAAATTTCGAAAGCATCATATGTATTCATTCTATGCAACATGCAGGAAAATTCATGAGTTTGGATCCGCGAGTTAAAAAACTTCTTCCCGCAACAGGTAACCGCTGACCGATCCCTTTGTGACAAGGTAATTGAGCAGCACCAGAACTTTGTCCCGGAGCAGGCGGTTCGCTTTGATAGCGGTGCGTTTCTGGTACACAAAACGCCGGGCGATATGATTAAGGTAATATATGGTATTCGGATGAGCATCGGCTTTATACAAACTTTCATGCCGGGATAACATACTTGAAATCCAATGCAGGCCATCATTTAGATAGGTCGATCCCACATCATTCAGGAATTTAGAAATAGAATACAATACTTCCGGATGATGACCCATATCCTCGCACACATGTTTAAAGAAAAGACTGTCGCCGGGTTTCAATGTATGCCATTCTCTCGCAGTTTCTTTCCACCATTGCCAGGCGAGCAGGTAGTTACGAATAAGTTGATCGCGGTGGTGATGCTTATCATTGATCACTTCCTGCCGGATAGCAGGATAAAGGACAAGCCATATCTTCCAGAACTGTTCATAACGCTCCAGGCGATCCTGTTCGGATACCACATCAGAGATAAAACTGGCCATGTGTTCACTGGGAATAAAGGGATGCAGGAAAGCATGCAACCAGGCTTCGATGCTATCTGGTTTACGATGCAGGAGGAACCGCGCATATTTGCGTAAGAACCGGCTTTGCAACCGGTGATCCACTTTACCTTCATCCTTATATCCCCGGTGCATTAAAAGGTCTTTGCTGAACCGTTCCAGCATTTTTTTAATAAAAGCCAGGTGAATCGCGTCATCCGTTTCGTCCGGGACTGACTGAAAGACCATATCGGCCACCTGAATGTCCATCCGGTCGAATCTTAGCTGGTTGAAATAAGTTTTAGTTGCTCTTATAGCATTATATCGTTTTTCGGTTGATTTGGATGTCGCAAATTTCTGGAGCGCCTGCACCCGGGATATTTTCTTAATATGCAGTTTCCGGAAGTCCGTAACCTTGTCCACCCGCGGTTTGAGAGTAAGGTATCCTAATAGTATTTCATTGGCCTGTCGCGGTTGAACCGAACAGAGTTTGAACCGGATCGCTTCCGCCGCATAATCACTCACCCGCTTGTACTCTCCGATAGGATGCTCATCAAAGAGGATAAAGAGTAATAAAAGATTGTACTCCTTCTTTTCCCTGGGAAATAAGCTATACAAATAGGGTAGCGTGCTGACCGCCACTTCGACCCCATCGCTGATCTGGTAGTCATATCCTTCTCGAAACGGACGGGTCGCAAACTGTAGAATCATTTCTTTACAAAAAAGGAGGTCAGATTTTGACAACGCGCCGCTGTGTTCTTTGATAAGGACAGCACAGGTAAAAGCAGGAATGCAGTCATCGGTCAGCGGCAGCGACCGGCCTTTGCCCATTTCCTCGACAAGTTGTTTTGTCTCCTTTAATACCCTGGCAGGATCCGTTTCATATTGCGGGTATTCTTTAGAAGCAAAGCGCCGGTCGAATTTTCCCATCGACCATAGTTTAAGAGTAGTATACTGGAATTGTTCCTCGAATTGTCTGGTCCCATCCTGGCTGAATTGCTGAAGGTCTGGTGCCAGTTCTGGGTTAAAATGTATGAGCGTGTTCCCACCCATCGGTTCTGCGGTCAGGGACATTTTCCTGCTGTCAATGCGTGCGAGGAAAAGACGCAGTATTTTATTTTCTTCGGTCTCCGGGTCTTTGTCTTTTAGTGAAGCATAAAAATCATCAATGATCCGATGTATAGCAGCACGGCGATCCTGAAAAACCTTCTCGGTTACCTCCTCAGTCCGGAAAAATTGGGATTCCCGCGCAAGGGATTCCAGTGTCCTGTTGCGATGCGGTTCCTCAAAAGTGGCGAGCCGCTCTTTTTCATGCCTCCGGTACCTTGCGTCCATTCCGGCCCAGATCGATACAATACTTTTTGCTTCACTTTCCCTGGATAGCCGGACATTGTCCTGCTGAAAGAAAGGAAAATTGCGGAATAGTTCCAGCGCCACATCAAACAACTTGTCCGGGTAAGCGAGGACCACACTGGTAACAACCGCAGAAATAGAGGCCGAGCGGCTGTGTAGCAATAAATGCTTCAGCCATTTACTGACATTTTCCCCATCAGAGTTTTTCGCCATTTCCATCAGTTTCTTCTCCAGCGCCATGTGGATAGATTGTAAAAGGTAAGGTGTTACAGGTGAGCCTGAACCCCGGTGCATACACCAGAGACTGTTGCTGATATATTGGTCGACCCGGGTGCCATTAACCTGTACCTTGATGCTTTCCACCGAGTCACCGAGTTCAGATTTCGAGTAGACAGTGACAGCACGGTTGGTAAAATCCAGGATAAATTGAATAGTCTCCGGAAACGAAAACAATAGCAGGTAATAAACTGGTGTCTGTAAAGCGCTGGCGGGGTGATAGTCCATATGGATATGATCCCGGATAGCATAATGTTTTTCTACCCCCATACTGCCGCCATAAGGATGCCGGTCTTCTTTTTTTTGGTACCAGGCCTGGTCGGCAAGACGGAGTGTGAGTTCGGGCAGGCTGATGATAAATTGGATGCTTTTATCATTGTCAGTAAGGACCTCCTCACGCAAACTGCTGAAGGACTCTCTGCGGTTATACTTTCCTGCGAGTAATGCTTCGACTATTACTGAAAGCTCTTCCTTCAGTTCCCTGGCAGCGCCTAACACGACTGCTAATAATTTCTCTTCGGTATCAGAACCGTAACTTATTTTATCATCGAGTTCTGCCTGCTTATAAAAATGCAGGGCGAACAATCCGGCTGTTTTTGTTGTGTGTCCGGTCGGGCTTTCACTTACCCATTCTTTCAGCAGGGGCACAATGATCGTCAGGTCTTCGCGATCAAATTGACCAACATGATTGTGCAGGAACGAAATGACTGCATCCCATCCCTTGCCTTTGGGTTTGGTGAATACGTAGGCAGGATTAAGATCTTGTTGCTGTAGCCGCAACAGCAGTTGTGTTTGTTCATCTACTTCCTTGCAAGCAGTTCTTAACAAAAAGATGATCAGTTTCAGGTAATACTTGTCGTTTTCGAAAAGCTTTGCTTCAAATTGCAGGAAGAACCATTCACAATGCTCGGAAAGCAGGACACTAATCAGCAGTTCATCTTTCCAGAAAGCAGCGATTGTTTTATTGATGAACGCGTTTTCGATGAATGTGCGTAACAACGGATCTTCCAGCAGTAATTTGGACGATAGCCAGGAGCGAAAAGCCCTGCGCATCGGTAACGCTGGTCCCAGCTTATCAAAATAGGCTGCGATGTCATTGACCTGTGCAAATTCTTTTTCGATGAGCTTTTCTAGGGCCCACTCTTCGTAGATATCATGCGTAATAAAATGACCACCCTGCGCCTTTTCATACCGGATGATCTCGTCCCTCTCGAGCAGGGACAGGACTTCGCCACTGCAAGGCAGGTCAGTTAAAAAAAAATTACCGGTATCGCACCGCAGTCGGGCAACTTGTAGAAAACACCTCTCCCGTTCCAGGTGGATATTGTTCTTTTTAAACTGCGAATATTGTATACGTTTTTGCCAGAGCAGATCTCTGAATCCGGTGTAGTCCATTTCATACTGGGAGGCTGTGTAATGTCCAAGGTATTCCTGCAAATAAAAGAGGTTCCTAATCAGTGACCGGAGTTTGGCATCCTTGGGCAGCTTAAACTTATGGTGGCGCGCCAACTCATCTAGTTCGGACACTGCTAAATTGTCAAGGGAAATACTGAGAAACTTCAACCGGTAAACTTCTATGAGTTGGAAACGCAGGTCATCCAGGTAGCTGTTACGAGTAGTGAAAATGACTTTCCAGTGGTTAGCGATTAGGGCAGTAAGAAACTCTTTGAATATATCCTGGTTATCGAGATCCGCCAGTTTTTCTGCAGAGTCGATGACAAAGGTCCGCCCCGGCTCCTGGCTGTGCGCTTCAATAAAGTCCGTCAAGCCGAACGTCCCGAAATCATGCAGTAGGTCTGTAACACTAGCCCTGTTAAACTCTGCCGCTTTTAGTACATACATTGGGCTCGACTCGGACCAACTCTCCTTGATGAGTGCTGTTTTACCACTACCACCATCTCCGGATAAAATGATAACTTTTGGGGATTGATTTTTCAGTTGAGAGGCAATCGCACTACGATCAATTTTTAACTGCTTTCCCGCATACTCTATATTTGTATGAATCGGGAACAATATCGTTTTCGAATGTTGAGTCAATGCTTCCAGGAGATCCACGATGCCCTTTGTGGTTTCAAAGAAACTGTTATACAGGTAATGGTTTTCCGGAACAGACAGTTGCTTTTCGAAATGACTATTAACACGCCATTCGATTTCAATTTTAATTCCCTTGGCTGCTTTTTCAATGTCGGCCAGGTACACAGGCTTCTTCTTACTCTTCAGGCTGCTTTCCGAAATCTCCTGGTTCGTATAAATCAATATTTTTTTAAGTCCAGGATTTTTTTGCTTTGCCTTTTTTAGCGAATCAATAATGTCTGCTTTATTCACTGATAGCTTTGTTTCATAGAACTTCGCCTGGAACCCGGTGGACACGCCGTTGTGATCGATCGGTTCGGTTTCGATACCGGTTTGGTTCTTGAAACGAAAAACCCCTTGGGTAATACCGTACTCGTAACAAAACAGCATATAGGCCAGCGATTCGAATACTGTCTGTTCACGCTGATGAAACTTTGTTTTGAATATGTTCCAGTTCAATGCGGTCATTTAAAAAGGTCCTCCATGGTTACCTCGGAAACGATGCGGCCTATGTAATAGATATTCTGCTTTGTCCCATAAGTGGTGATCATTGTAGGGAAAATCGTCTTTTTTGTTTTCGTTTGCGTCTGGAATACCTTTATCTTATTGTCTAATTCACCTGCATATTTCTTGTCAATGGTGAATTCACTACCTGAAAATTTCATTTCGCATAGGTTTATGCAGTGATCAGCACGGTCCAGTAGCAGATCCACTTGGGCTCCTTTGTCACCTTTTTTTGGATCGTGACGCCAGCCTGATGCTTCTGTATAAACGCCAGCAATTCCCAGGGCCTGCTTTATGGCATCCACATGTTTCTGGCACACGGCTTCAAAAGCGAAACCAGCCCAACTGGTATAGGATTGTGTTTGAGAAAGGCGGAGCCAGGTGCCCGCGCCAGTAGCCCGGGCTCCTTCAATAAATTTCAGGTAGAACAAACTGTACTCGTCGGATATTTTATAGATAGCATCCCGGACGGTTCGGTCAAATGGTATGTACTGCGTAATAAATCCGGATTGCTCCAGTTCATCAAAGAGCTCGGTGGTCCATCCACCAGTGGTAAAACCGCAGGCTTCGATGATCTCTGCCCTCGTCATGCCTTTTGCTTTTTTAGATAGGGTCCTGACTACCTTCTCATGATTTTCCGCATGTGCGAACAGCGATTGGTAAAGATCATCGAATTCAGTTTTAAGCATTCCGTTTTTGGTGAAACAGAGTTTATCAATGATCTGTGAGGCGCTTTCACCCTTTTGCACTTGCTTTAGATACTGCGGAATTCCTCCCATCGCCATATAGATTTGCAGCACCTGGTACCGGTCTAACTTTACACCATGGTGGAGAAGGAATCTCTCAGTTTCGGCAAGAGTGAATGGCAGCAGCCTGATACGCTGGGTGACCCGGTTATGCAGCCCGCCGCGGTCGTTGATAATATTCCGGATGATCCACGATGCTGCAGATCCGCAGATAACTACTTTAACGAACCGATTTCTGGAGGCCCAGGTATTCAACCAATGTCCAAAGGCCTGCAGAAATCCTGATTTCGGAGTACACAGCCAGGGCAGTTCATCAAAGAGAACCACGATTGGTTCTTTTCCTTCTTTTGCCTTGAGGTGATCACTTAATTGGCGGAATGCTTCGATCCAGTTATCAGGCGGTGCCGGGGCTACGGGTATACCCATCGATTCCTGGAGAGCCAGGCTAAAATTACGTAACTGGTCCTTCATACTCGCTTCATGGATCCCGGTTAACTCAAACACAATATATTTATGATAATGGTTGCGGATCAGGAAAGTTTTACCGATTCGTCTTCTTCCGTATACAGCAATCAATTCAGCATCCCTGGATTGCAGAGCAGCGGTAAGTATTTTTTTCTCTTCCTCCCGGCCAATGATCGTTTCCATATTTTATCTATTTTTATATCCCTCCACAAATATACTAAATTTAACACTTGTGGAGGAGTATAAATATTCATACCCCTCCATAAGTCCTTCATAAAATACAGCTACGGCGGAAAATAAATCTTATATTCATTTCAGCTTCAATCATAAGCTTATGTTAAGTGCTGAAACAACAGAGTATTACAACAATTGGATGGCCCACCTGGTTACCATAACCGGTGACCAGCCGGCCGATCATTTTGCTAGGTTCAAGATATTATATTCAGTCCAAAACCGGCTATATAGCGATGCTTCAGCGGACTTGTTTTTAAGTGGATTCATTCCTTCCCGGGGAGGTAATAAAAAGGAAGCCACGACTAACATGGTTCACTATCTGGGGGCAGCCAATATGCTCCAAGGATTGCATGATAACGGGAATGACCTGGATATTCAGCATCTTATTGGGATTATGGAAAACAAAGTTTTTAATATCACTTTGTCACCACAGGGCGTCCCACAACTGGCGCACGATGCAGCGTTATTGGATGGATTACGATCAGCCGATCAAACGGAAAAAGCAATTGCCATTGCAACCTTCGTTTACCAGGTTCGTTGCAACGACACACATGGCGAAAAGGCTATAGATCACATTCAACCCTTATTGCTTGAACCTGTAAATAATATACTGCTCACGCTTATTCAGATACTGCATAAAGCGCTTTCTAAAAGAGAATAGGTATGAACTGAAAAAAGTTATACAGGTCAAACACCTGATCTTCGTTTAAACAAATCCATTTTATTATTTCCTTACATACTTTTTGCAATCTTCTTTCTTGAGACCTATTTAGGATTTATGATGACTAATACCAGGTCCCCAAAAAACTTCCGACCTGCCTTAATAAACTTCATTATATGGGATCATATAAAGGAACATTCCATGATTTGGAAACAGCAAAACATTATTGATATAAGAGAACCCAGGTTATTTTTTTAGGACAGTAATTGATTTGTATATTTTCATGAGCATCTATAATTACGAGGATAGGATTATTGTGTAGTTTTCTTAACATCACCTCATTTCTTTTCCTCCTCAGTATAAAATTCGCCTCCTACTAAAAATTCTAAAGAAGAATCGCGAACACATGTCATACTGAATCAAAATAAGAACTACCTTTATGTTAGAGTATTTGACACATAAGACAAGAGAAATATTACCAGTTTACGGATTCGTTTACGGTTTTCTTAATAACCTTGATTCTCAATAAATTATTTAGCCCTGTCGAGGCTACAAGAACCCTGGTTTTATACCGGGTTTTTTTTATGCGTATTGGTCATGTAGTACAATTAAACCTTTTATCATCCCCTTTAATTGATAGGTTTTAATAAAATAATCCGCATAAACAACATATATACATTGGCCGGTCTTTTTTGAGTGACGGTAAACTAATTGCAGTGGATGCTCAATAATTAACAGCCGCCTTTAGGCTATAAAATCCAGTCAAGGTAATTGCTTTTCGATATAACAGTATACGATGCGTCTTTATAGAAAGCAGAAAATGCCGGTGGTACTTTTGTCTTTTTATCAGTGGTGAATTTAAACTCAAACCCGTTGATTTCACCATTGGTCAATTCAATTAAATCCACTTCCTGCTGATTATAATTTCTCCAAAAATAATACTGTACATTTTTCTCCTGGTATGCATTCTTTTTTATTCTTTCAGCCAGCAGGTAGTTTTCCCACAATGATCCCATATCATTCCGTAAAGCCGGCAACCGGAAATCATTGATGATTGCATTTCTTATTCCGTTATCATAAAAATACCATTTCGACCCTTTTGAAATTTCTTTCCGCGGATTGGTGCTATATGCAGGTAGCCGGTGAATAATAAAAACCCTGGACAGCAAATCCAGATAGTTCTCCACTGTATTTTTACTCATGCCCAGCTGGGTACCCAGCTCTGTATAAGATACTTCCCTTCCGGTTTGAAAAGCAATTAAACGAAGAAGTCGTATAATCTTGTCGGAATTCCGGATCCCATCATACGCCAGAATATCTTTTAATAAATAAGATTGCACCAATTGTTGTAAATAAACTGACTTCTCCTGGTAAGTTGAAAACTGAAAAACTTCGGGATAACTACCAAATATCAGCCGTTCGTCCAGGTGCTGAACCGTTTCAGCATAATTTTCATCTTCTCCGATTTCGAGTTGTGCAAGCGGATATAAATGAAACTGGTATTGACGCCCCGTTAATGGATCCCCTGCTTTATTCAATAAATCAAAAGATGACGAACCGGTTGCTATGATCGTCAACCCCGGCATACTATCAATCATCAACTTTAAAATTGCTCCGATTTCATCAATCACCTGGGCTTCATCCAGTATTAACAAAGTAGCTTTGCCGATCAGTTTCTTATAATTGGCTACGGTCCTGTTTTTAAGAATTTCCTGCACATCAAAATCCTCCGTATTCAGCAACAAACTTTCTCCATTGAACTTCGATTTAATCTCCTGAATTAATACCGTTTTCCCAACCCTTCTGGTACCCATAATGAGCAGCACTTTATTTTTGCCGATTTTATCCTCAATTTGCCTTTCAATTTTTCGTTTAAATATTCTCATTATTAACGTCATTATACTGACTAAATTAATATTAATTTAGTCAACGAAAAGACTAAATTAATAATATTTACGCAATAGATTGACAATCAATACAAAAAAATCAGCGATTATTGCCTGCCATGGTCAGTTAGCCTGTTTGAGATTCACTATCCGGCTAAAACTACTCCCCTCCGGAACAAGAGGAGTAATAAAAAACAGGCTTTAAAAAAAGCCTGTTACGCTCAGGGTTGTAGCCCCATATCTGATACCATTCGGATAAGTCTTGAGAAATCACCCTTCAACGTTACTGTGTATGTCCTGATTAATCAGTTGCATGCCGCAGGTGGACCCATTTCAGTCTGAATACACAGGCCCAGTATATGGCAGTCAAAAAATAATATCGTTTTGCTCTCACCGGGATTACGGTATACTCATTCCCGGTACGCCTGAGCTTCTCCACATAAAACACTTCCCTGGTATTTCCTTCGATCTTGTAGAGGATAAATGATTTACTCATAGGTAATGAAAAAGATTGGTTAAAAATTAAACCAGATACTTAGTAAAGACGGAAACGGGTCCTGCCGGTTGCCCGTGCCACCTTTTATTTTTAAACAAGCGGCTGTGACGGCTGAGCCACACAGAGCGTTGCCTGTGAACAAATTTTTTCTTCCTTGTATAAGTAATAGTTTTGGCCGTTTCAACCACTAACATGCTTCAGCTACCAGAGAAGAAAAAAGAAGACGACGAGAAGGGCAACGATATACTTCCCATTGAAGTCTTAATTAAAAAAGCCATCGAAGGTGACCAGCCTGCCTTCCGCCGTATTTACGAATTATACGCCGGAAAGATGTACAGCCTGTGCCATCGTTATTCAGGCAATACGGGGTTTGCGGACGACCTTTTCCAGGATGGCTTTATTAAAGTATTTAATAACCTGCAGTCGTATAAGGGACTGGGCTCTTTTGAAGGGTGGGTCCGGCGGATTTTTGTAAACACCTGCCTTGATTTCCTGAACCTGAAAAAAAGAGTATACTCCAGTGACCGCATCGAACAAAATGAAGATATCCATCCGCTGATCGACGGGGAAAAAGAAATCCATCTTTCCAAAGAAGAATTACTGAAAGCCATTCAACAATTACCCGACGGCTACCGAACCGTGCTGAACCTATGTCTGGTGGAAGGGTATAATCACAAAGAAACAGCAGAAATGCTGGGCATTAACGAAGGAACCAGTAAATCACAATTGTCAAAAGCCAGAAATAAATTACAGGAGATTATCCGGAAGAGTCATGGACGATAATAAAAATAACCCATTCCAGGAGCTGGCCGGTCATGAATGGCAACCGCCGGAACCGTTTTATGAAAACATCATGAAGCAGGTTTCGCCTGCTGTCCACCCTGAACAGGATCTCCAACTGAAACAACTGGCCGGCTTTGAGTTAAAGCCGCCCCCCGCACTGGCAGACCGGATCCTGGAAGCCACCCATGCCCGGAAAACCAGGAAGAAAAGAACCCTTTTCTTTTTAAGCACCGCTGCCGCCGCTGCGCTTCTTCTGGCTATCTTTTTATTATACCCCAGGTTAATGAATGATCCTGTTTCACCTACCGGATTACAACAATCGAAACCTGCGATTCAATCACCCGATTCATCCGGAACGGCCATACTGCAGCAACCGGACAGTAGTATAAAAAATAGAACCCGGCAGCCAGCTGATCATCCGGCCGCAGCATATAATCGTCCGGCCGGGGCTGATGGCCATACGCTTGTTATCACGGATAATGACCTGCTTTACTCCCTGATGGAATGCAGGCATTGTGATTTCAGTGCTTACTATACCCGTAAAATGCCAATTATCCTCGATGTGGATCAGTATTCTTCGGTTACGGTTTCAATTAAAATGATGACGTTTATGAAGGACCTGTACAGTACCAATAAGCGCCAGCATTCCACCGCCAGGGCACGTAAAGCAAGACGTCAGCTGAACCGCTGGAAGAATACAGATGAAGTATATTTTGACCATAACAAAAAGAAAATGGCCACGGATCCGCTGGACCTGCTTGAATTTATAATGGAAAATAAAAAATGAGAACCCTTTTTTTATATACAATGCTACTGCTGATACTATTGTTTAGCCTGACATCTGTTCAGGCGCAGACGGCCGGTACAGACAGCAGCCATTTAAACGGTTTGGTGATCAGTTACCAGGTGAGTGTATCACAAAAAAACAAAAAGACCACGATCAGTGAAACCTATAACGGGGGCAATCAGACTCTTTTTATTTCCGGGAACAAAGCCCGGCTTCGTCTCGTAAGCCTGATGCGGATTGAAAGCCTGTTCTTCCTTCCCGGTGAAGATTCAGTGATCACCGTATACCAGGTAAAAGAATCCGGCAGGAAGAATATCAGGGAAAAGATGACGGTCCAGGAATGGAAAGACCGGAATAAAAAATATGACAGTTTACAGGTTGAACTGTATGAGACCGGCGGAAAAAAAATCGCCGGCTATTCCTGTAATAAAGCCATGGTACAGCTGGCTGACGGCCGGTCAATTACCGCCTATTATACCCCGGAATTCCCAACCCTGCCTGCCTTATATCAACCAGCTTTTGCGGGTTTGCCCGGATTGGTACTTGAATATAGTTATAGTTACGAAGCAGGCAGGATCACTTATACGGCCACGGCTGTCCGCCAGGAACAAATCAGTCCGGACATATTCCTGCTGCAGGGCAAACCGTTGCCTTCCCTTCAGTTCTGAGTAGTAAGAACCAGGACCAGCCTGTCGTTCCAAATGAAGTATTTTGGGTGTTCTTTATAACAGGTCGTACTGTCTGCTCTTAGCCCAACGATATAGTTTTCATTGGTTGAGGTGATGCTCTCCCGTAACAGGATTTATTATAAATAAAAAGCCCGGCTGTTAACCGGGCTCTCTGTACGTTGATCTTAGCGTGCTTTTTTCTTTGGATCCGCCTTCTTCTGTGCGGAGCTTTTCTTTTTTGTAGGCTTATTCTTCCTGGGTTCAGCGTTCTTTTTTGACATACAATTAAATTTAAGGTTAGTGAATTATTTACGAATGGCTGCAGGGTATTTACTTCCCTTTGTTCCATGTGGTCCCATACGTAAACAAAGATATGCCTATAATAGCAGAAACGGACCCGCAGAAAAATGAACGCTTACAAAAAGTCGTCCGCTCTCATTTAAAAATTCAGCTCAAATCCCAGTCCAAAAAACAATTTTTTATCCGTGAACTCTTTGGTGGATGCCATAGAAATATTTTCATTGAGCGTATTAGGATGATTCTTTGCCAGTATATCGAACCGGATATCAAAAGGCCATTTATTGCCGGACCATAATTTGGCGGGTACCTGAAACCCAAGGCCCCAGGTCAGTCCTTTTCTGTCTGAACGGGTGGCATATATTTCACCCGGCTCATCTCTGGTCGGGCGGGTTTCCTTGAAATAACCCAGCCGGGCAGTTACCAGTTGCAGGGCGGTTGCTTCCAGGCCAATACCCAACAATGTATTAGAGGCCGCTTCTCCTGAAAAATGGTCCTTTTGCTTCAGCCAGTTATTATATTGTATCCGGGCACTCAAATCCAGGGTCTTCGGAAGTTCCTTTATTTTATGGGTCTTACTGCCAACGGATGTCTTCAACGGCACCGTAAATCCATACGCAGCCCCGAGCCGCATGATAATGGGTACATCACGATACTGCCAGGTGCTGGCATCTTTGCGCTCTATCAATGTTCCCTTAAACAACAGATTGGTAAACCCCAGAGCCAGCCGCAGACTTTCATTACTTGCTTTACGGGATTCACCAAGCCATTGTACCGGACGATCATACACTAATCCTCCGTTCAGCAAAAAAACCTTACTGGTGGTTATCCCTTCAATCGCTTTGTAGGAAACATTATTCCCGGATAAGCCGATATGCAGGTGTTTGCCTATCCGGCCTGCTGCATGCAA
Source organism: Bacteroidota bacterium (assembly GCA_963169885.1). Lineage (GTDB taxonomy): Bacteria > Bacteroidota > Bacteroidia > Chitinophagales > Chitinophagaceae > JJ008. The sequence goes on along the minus strand of CAUJFR010000388.1, from coordinate 15,100 downwards.
CGAATAGGTTTGCTGTGATTTTTTTTCCGTAGGAGTATTGGTATTTGCAATAATGGCCGTCCAGGTTCCTTCCGGATCCACCCACTGATGCGTGGAGATACCGATAGTCACGCGGGATGTGACTTTATAAGAAAATCCGAAAAAATAATTCCTGGATTTCAGGTGGTATGGATGGCCATTTAAAAAGTTAAACGCCAGCTGTGCTTTTTCCTGGCCCGGACTAATTGCCGCCGGATTGTCAAAAGCCGACCGGAGCCCGTTCAACGTCACCGTATTTTTTCCCAATGCCTCCGCCCTTGCACTATTGGTCACCTCATTAAAGGTGTTGTACATGTGGTTGGGGGTTACATACGTGATCTGGGCTGAGCCAATAAATGCCCCTCCTGATAATAACATAAAAAAAAGCAGCTTTCTCATACCTGAACTTTTAGATAATTGATTAATAATTTGATTCTCAACCACTACCTGTTCACAACCGGGTACTATAACCGAAAACACAGCCCTTCCATGACAGATTTATTGTTCATCGGGAAAAAAGAGAAAAGTCATCAGGCTTCAGGATCAGAAAGTATAAAAACTTCTGTTTTACCACTTCCCTGCTTTTTCCTACCTTTCTGTTAATCAAAAACAATAAGATGCCTGCACCTTCCACCAAACCCTCTACCTTCTTATTATTTCCCTGGGGATTATTATCCATTGTCCTTGTTCTCGGACTTAACCTCGTACTCGATAACGACTGGTTCAGCAAAAACTGGAGCTGGATAGCCCTTGTTTTAATTATACCGGCCGCCATCCTGGAAAATTTCAAAGTGGGCTATTCCACCATGCGGATCATGTTTATGAAAGTGGTGTACTCCCTGATTTCCTTCCTCCTGGTGGGCATGGCCTTCGGCTCTGCTCTCAATGGCTGGCATATCGACCGTTTCCAGAAAATACCTGATGTAAAAACAATCAGCCTTCCCTGGTATGTGGTACTGGCCCTTGCTGTCTTATTACTTATACAAGTAGCGCAGTTATTCAGTATGCTGAAAGCGGTGAAGCGGGAATTTATGCAGATGGACCCTGATCAGTAGTTAGTAGTTAGTAGTCGGGAGTTAGTAGTCTTCATTTTTCAGAAGAAAGCAGAGACTGGGTAAGTAAGCCGGCAAAAGCAACAGCCTGTTTCACCCTGTAGGGGTGCATTGTTGGTTGCAAAAATCATCATTACCTCAATGAGGTTTCACCCTGTTCGGAGTGGAGCATTATCTTATTCCCGATATAAATATCCCAAAATTTTTATTTCACCCAAAGGGGTGCATTGTTGATAGCAAAAATAATCATCAATAACCCAATCGCCATTTCACCCCGTAGGGGTGAATTGTTGGTAGCAAAAAGATCATCGTTACCCCCAATGACGTTTCACCCCGTAGGGGTGTATTGTGATCTACATAAAAGAACCAGCATTTCATTTTTGAAACAATCATTCCGGTCTTTGTGGTTCAACGCAATTGCTTCAACGCGGCTTTCAAAAACGGCCAGGTGGGTAAGGAAGAAATAATGCCCAACTCTTCAGTGAGTGTACTTTCATTGTCCAGGAATTTAAAAACCTGACTGGCTTTGTTTTTCTTAAAAAGAGTAGCGAATATCCTGCTACCGGGAAGGGTATTGTGAACTAAAATATGTAATAAGGTATTGTCGTAAAACCGGAATCGTGTGGGAGTGTCTGGCAAAATGGAAAGTCCTGCACCAGAAGGAAGATATTCCATGATTCTGTCTGACTGCTTCTGGATAAACTGAAATGTATATCCACTTGATGCCTTTGTCTGTCCTCCTGCTGTTCCGATATTAAATACCCCATTTTGGAAAATGGTGAACTTTTCACGGGACATTGGAATGACCCCGAATTCCTGTTCTTTTATAGTGTACTCAGTCAAATGAAGAAATTGATGGATATACTGACGCAGTTCTTCATCATACTGTGTAGGATCAAGCAATTGAGCTGTGAAAAGTGTATATTCCACTAATGCCCTATTCGGGCTGAAAGGAAGAACATATGCGAAAGTAGTTCCATGTTGCTGATGCACCCTGAAATCCATCAGGGAGGCTTTGTCGGGATCAAAAACCGGTTTCACGGATTCGATCACCCACCCTTTGAAATGCTGAAGCAGACTGCCCTTTGTAGTTTCTGGCTTATTATAAATGGAATTAAAGACGATCGCATCACCCAGCTGATACATCTTACTATTAAATTGAAGAGAATAGCCATCTCTGTGACCAACGCATTGTCCGACATGACCATACACCACTTCAATTCCCGGATGTTTATTTATTTCTTTGAAACAATACTCATAAAAATCAATGCCCCGGATCATCTTGTACTCGTAAGGTGAGATATCAAGTGTATCGCTGAATGTATCACTCATGAAATCCACCCTTGGCCATTTCCGGTAAACAATTTCTTCAAAAAACCCATCACCCGCCTCCCAGAAACACCAGGTCCGGTCGTTTTTGGTTTTGGGTTCCCGGTCGATCAGGAGAATTTTTTTATCGCTGAATTTTCCGCTGCGGATCATGCGCAGGAGCAGACTGAGCGAGGCACAGCCGGCACCCAGAAAAATATAATCGTATGATGATTGCTTGAACAGGACTGCAAATTAAGCTTCTTCTGTTTCCGGAGCATATTCCACGCGGCGGGCACCGGCCATCAGCTGCTTATCGCGTTGCACTTTTTGCCAGTATTTCCGGGCGACATACAGAAAGCCAAAGCTTTCCCCTTCTTCCTTATTCAGGTGCTTATGGTGCATTTTATGCGCCCACCGGATAGCCCGGACATAGGTATTGTTGCTGCGGCTGAACCATTTGAACCGCTGGTGAATGATCACATCGTGCACCAGGAAATAAGCGGCGCCGTAAAGCATGATCCCAAAGCCGATGGACTGCATCCACCAGACATGATCGTAGGTACCGAAGTATATCAACAGGAAACTCGGCACAGCAAAGATGAAGGCAAAGAGGTCGTTTTTTTCAAATACACCCGGGCGCACCTGGTGATGATCCTTGTGCAGGATCCAGAGAAACCCATGCATCACATATTTATGGGTACACCAGGTAATCCCTTCCATGACGATGAATGTACCAAAGAGAACGAGCACGTATAAAAGAATATCCAGGATCATATAAATAGAATTAATCTGTCAGGGCCGGGGCACCATATTGTTGCTGCCACCAGTTTTCAATTTTTGGAAAGGCCAGTTGAAACCAGGCCGTGTATAATCCGGGTCTTGTCTGCAGGGATTCCGCAATGGCCTGCATTGGCTTATAGCAATAATCCATGACTTCATCGGGATTGCACCGGATCTCGCCGTTGTACTCACCGCTGTAGACATGGTCAAATTCATATTCTGTAAGGCCATTATCAAATCCGGCCAGGTAAACAAAATCAAATAACTTTTGGGCCGGCGTATCAAATCCCATTTCTTCTACCAACCGGCGGTGAACCGCATCCTGGGTGGATTCGCCCAGTGCCGGGTGACTGCAGCAGGCATTGGTCCAGAGTCCGCCACTATGGTATTTATGCATAGCCCGCTGCTGCAGGAGCATTTCACCCTTGCGGTTAAATACAAATACACTGAAGGCCCGGTGCAAAAGGCCTTTACGGTGTGCTTCCATTTTTTCACAGGAGCCGAGCGCATTATCCTGCTCATCCACGAGAATAACTTGGGTAAGGTCCATATCAGATCAGTCGAAGCTGGTTTTTAACGCCCGCCCTGAATACGATCATTGCTTTCAGGTAATTCGGGATGCGGATCCGGCTGTCCAGTACACGGGCCGGTTCCAGGCGTTTTATTTTCTTAAATAATGAGAGGTAATATTTATAAGCTACATAGACTCCGAAACGGGCTTTCAGCGGCAGTTTGATGATGCCGGCATAAGCCTGCTGAAAATCCTGGTGAATATCCGCTTCAATTTCCTGTTTGTCTTTTTCTGTAAAATTGGAAAAATCACAGCCCGGGAAATACACCCTTGACATACCGTTGAAATCCGCTTTTATATCCCGCAGGAAATTCACTTTCTGAAAAGCAGCTCCCAGGGCCCTGGCCGGTGCTTCCAGATTATTATACATCTCCTGTTTGCCTTCACAGAAAACATACAGGCACATCAGGCCCACCACTTCGGCTGAACCATAGATATATTCTTTGTATCCTTCACAATCGTAACATTTCTTATCCAGGTCCATTTCCATGCTCCGGAAAAAAGCTTCCACCAGTTTCAGGTCAATATTGAACTCATTGACGGTACGCTGAAAACTGTTGAGCACGGGATTGAGGCTGATACCACGTTCAATGGCGGCATAGGTTTCCTCTTTAAACTGGGCCAGCAGTATATCCTTGTCATAGTCATGAAAGGTATCCACGATCTCATCGGCCAGACGCACAAACCCGTAGATATTGAAAATGGGCGTCCGCAGGTCGCGGTGAAGCATGCGGATAGCCGAGGAGAAGGATGTGCTGTAATTCTCCGTAACGATCCGGCTGCAATTTTCACTGGTGGTATGAAAAAGATGTACCATGCTTCAATATAAGTATTTATTTGATTGACTTGATCACTTGTTTAGCCACCACTTCGCCACTGATCAGCGAAGGTGGAACACCAGGTCCGGGTACCGTTAACTGCCCGGTATAAAAAAGATTTTTCACTTTTTTACTCTGGCAGGAAGGCCGGAATATGGCTGTCTGCATCAGCGTATTCGCCAGCCCGTATGCATTGCCCCGGAATGAATGGTAGTCCTTTACAAAATCACTGACTGAAAAGGTTTTTTTATACACCACTGAATCAAGTATGGATTCTCCCAGGTGTTTTTCCATCCGCCGCGCAATGAGCTGAAAATACTTTTCTCTTAATTCCGCTGTATCCTCTTCCAGTCCTGCCGCCACGGGCACCAGGAATACGATATTCTCCTGCCCTTCCGGTGCCACAGACGGGTCTGTCGCAGATGAAACACTTACATAGAATAAAGGTTCAGTCGGCCATTTCGGATCTTTATAAATTTCCACCCCATGCTGATCAAAGGGTACATCAAAGAACAACGCATGGTGCACGGGTTTTTTCAGTTTTTTGTTCAGCCCGACATAGTACATCAGGCAGGAAGGAGCCATTACTTTTTTATCCCAGTAGGAATCGGAATAAGATCTGTATGCAGGTGGCAGTAATGTTGTTTCAGTAAAATGATAGTCGGCTCCGCTGATGACGGCATCTGCAGTATAGCTTCCCTTAGCCGTAATTACTTTACTGACCACTGCGTTATTGATTTCTATCCGGGTCACCGCTTCCTCAAATTTAAACTGCACCCCAAGTTCGAGGGCCAGCCGGTACATGCCGTCAACGATGGCATACATCCCCCCTTCCGGGTACCAGGTTCCTCCTTTGATATCGGCATAATTCATCAGGCTGTAGAGCGCCGGTGTATCCTGTGGAAGGGCGCCCAGGAAAAGAACAGGAAACTCCATCAACTGCCGGAGTTTGGAATGCTTGAAATACTTGTAAATATGTTTCTTGATAGAGGTAAACACTTCCAGCCGGAATACCCCGCTGATCGTTTGCCAGTCCATAAATTCAGTCAGTGACAATCCAGGTTTATACACCAGTTTGTTGACCCCGACTTCATATTTATAAGCGGCTTCCCGGAGGTACTTATCCAGTAACGGACCACTGCCCGGTTCGAGTGATTCAAATACATCCCGGAGTGCGTTATAATCGGCAGGCAAATCAGTATACCCATCTGACCAGTATACCCGGTAAGAAGGATCCAGCCGGGTGAGCTGATAGTAGTCGGATACTTTTTTTCCAAACTGATTGAAGAAGCGTTCGAAGACATCCGGCATCCAGTAAAAACTAGGGCCCATATCAAACGTAAAACCCTGCTCTTTTAACTGACAGGCCCGGCCACCAGCAGTACTGTTCTTTTCCAGTACAGTTACATTCCAGCCTTCCCTGGCCATGAAAGATGCGGCGGATAACCCGGCAAATCCGCTACCGATTATAATGACTGATTTTTCCGACAAATGATGTGATTTAGTAGCGACTGATCTGTTCCTTTAACAATTTACGGGCAAAGTGAATCCGGCTTTTAATTGTCCCTAATGGTTCATGCAATACCTCGGCAATTTCATTGTATTTATAGCCGTCAAAATACAACAAAAAGGGTGTACGGAAGATCTCCGGCAATCCCTGGATCGCCGCGTTGATCTCTTTGATCCGCATATCACTTTCAGCCCCGTTGCTTACAGTAGCCTGATTCTGGTTGATCAGGAACTCATTGGGGGTATTATCGAAAATGGTTTTTTGTTTAGCTTTTCTGCGATAATTATTAATAAAAATATTCCGCATGATGGTAAACAACCAGGCTTTGATATTCGTGCCTACATTATATTTTTCACGGTTAGCCAGGGCCTTGTACAATGTCTCCTGGTAGAGATCATTTGCGGCTTCTGTATCACGGGTGAGATTCACAGCAAAAGGCTTCAGAAAGTCTGCATTCTGCAGCAGCAACTGGTTAAATTCTAATCCGGACATATAATTGCGTTTAATTATTATACGGTAAAATTAAACACTTTGGATTGATTTTCGGACTTTTTTTGTTTAATTAATTTGTTAAAAAATTAAACACTAAGAATCAACCAGTTAGCCCTGATTTATAAGGATGTAAGGTATTCCATCACTTCAGAAAGGGATTTTTTGAAGGTGATTCCGGCAGGAACCGGTTTGGAATAGGTCTGGGTGAGCTGCCCGGAAACTACCGTGGAAGTACTACCAAAATGCGTATGAACCTGGTTCAAAAATTTATCCAGGTGAAAATTGGATGAGGTGGCTGTCAGGTGGGTAAACACCAGATCAGGCTTCTTCAATCCTACAACATACGCCACATCTTTTACCGGTACATTGGCACCCAGGTAAATGGTTTTGATGCCCCGGTTTTTCAGCATATAATACATAAATAACAGACCCAGTTCATGGTGTTCTCCTTCCGGTAAAAAAAGAAGTACAGTACGCTCTTTTACCAGATGCGACACACAGGTTTCTATTCCCACGATCAGCTTCTGCCGGATTATATTGGTAACCAGGTGCTCCTGTGCCGGATTGATATGACCAGTCACCCATAAAATTCCGATTTTCTCCAGGAAGGGAAATAGGATTTGTGTGACAGTACGCTCAATCCCTTTTGATGAAATGTATCCGGCCAGTACTTTTTCGAACCGTTCTATTTCCATATCCACCATTTCCTGTACCAGTTCATTGACGATTCTTTCCTGGATTGCCTGGGCATCCCCCAGGGTCAGGATCCGGGTACGGATTTCATCCGGCGGCATCTTATCAATATGGGAAATCTTATACCCGTACTTATTCAGCAGGGCAATATTCAGCACGGTTTTCAACTCATCATTGCTGTAATAACGGATATTGGTACCCGTACGTTGCGGCTTCAGAAAATGATAGCGTTGTTCCCAGATACGGATGGTATGGGCCTTGATCCCCGACAGATTCTCGAGGTCTTTGATGGTAAAAGCGTTCATGGATATAGATACAATCGGGAAAGGAAAAAGTTGACAGGTTAAAAGGTTGACGGGTTGAAAAGGCTGCCTTAGAAGGGGCTGTTGCCTACTAACTACTAACTTGTAACTACTATCTAACTAGAGTTCCGCGTTCCTTATCTTCCCGCTATCCAGCAGCTTCCGCAACTGCACCGACAAAGCCGGGCTATGCAGGGCTTCGAGGTGACGGAAGTGATGCAGGTCGGTGCCCACCAGGTCGTAGGCATTTTGCTTTACCAGGTATTGCGCCAGTTCGGTGACGGATTTACCATAATACCCGGTCAGGGAAAGCAGGTTGAGCTGGAACAAACAACCGAGATCTTTTAATTCGCCATAAAAGGCCTTGTTCTGTTCCAGGTAAATATACCGCTCCGGGTGTGCAATAATGGGTTGGTATCCCTGCATCTGCATATCAAAGAGAATATCTTTCAGGCTGTGCGAAGGATACGCCATGGAAAATTCCACCAGTACCATTTTATCTTTAACCGTCAGTAATGGTTCGTTGTTGGCCACAAGGCCGGCTACATAATCGTCGAGGAAGTATTCTGCTGCTGCATGGATTTCCATATCCAGCCCGGCTTCCTTCACCGTGGTGCGCACCCATTCGAGCCGTTCGAGAATCGTTTCCCGGGTATTCTTATACATATCCCACATGATATGCGGAGTGGTGATAATTTTCCGGTAACCCAGTGCATGCAATCCACCAATCAGCTGGAGGGCCGTCTCAATATCGGGTGCCCCGTCATCAATACCCGGTATCAGGTGCGAGTGCATATCGGTCTTCAACAGGCCGATCGCTTCTTTATCGCCTTCCGTTGCCGGCTTTGATCTTGAAAAAAATTTAAACATACTCACTGACTTGGTAACCGAAATTACAAATGAAATGCTGTTTCTGTTCAGAAAGTTCGCTTGGGCAGTGTTGTAAATACTTTATACACGAGGTCACTCTTCGGAAAAACCACATACCAGGCAGTGAGGAACAGGATCATACTGTCCGTATAAAAATGCTGGTGCTGCTGGTACCATACTTCCAGGGCGCCTTTATAGGGCAGAATCACATCGCGGTAACATTCCTGTGGAGGAAGTTTGCTTTGCGTAATGATCAGTTCTTCATCCCTGAAAACAATGGAACCAATACCGGTAAGCCCTGGCTGCGCATTGTATACTTTCGATTTCATTTCATCGGAGTAACGGTCAAACCCCACTTTCATCAGGGGGCGGGGGCCGACAAATGACATATCTCCCGTCAGGATATTGAACACCTGGGGCAATTCATTGATCTTACTTTGCCGGAGGAAACGGCCCAATGGCGTGATGCGGGGATCCTTACGCACCGTCATATCCCCATGCCCCATATTGGGACTGTTCTTCAGCATGGTGGCAAATTTCCATATCCTGAAAATCGAATTTTTATATCCAACTCTTTCCTGGCGGAAGAAAACTTCGTGTTCCCCCGTCAGCAATAAAAGAATAATGATTGGTATGAATACGGGCAACAGGATAACCAGCGCCAGCAGCGAAAAAAGGATATCGAAAAACCGTTTAATGAATTTGTACATAACGAGTGTGTTGTTTCAACAGCCGGCGCTTAACCAATCGCCGCTTTTATTTCCCTGGTTACTATGGCCAGTTCTTCATCGGTAATATTGGTGGAACTGGGAATACTGAGACAGGTGTTGTAAATATAGTCCGACTGATCCTGATGCTGGATATACACACAGTCTTTATACATGGGCAGTTTATTCATAGGCATCCAGAAACGGCGGCTCAGGATTTTATTGGCATTCAGGTGATCCAGCAATGCCTGTTGTTTTTCCGTTTGTATGGTAAACAGCCAGCCGTTGGTATTCACATCCGCCAGTTCCTGCTGGAAACGGATATCCGCCACGCCGCTCAGTTCTTGTTTATAAAAAGCCACTACTTGCTTCTTCCGTTCTATAAAGGAGGGCAGTAATTCCATCTGGGCTACCCCGATGGCGGCCAGTACATTCACCAGCCGGTAATTATACCCTACTTCGTCATGATAATACTCGTCGGCACTGGCCTTGGCGGTAGTGGTTAAATGCTTGGCGTGTTTGGCCAGGGCTTCATCATCCGTTACAATCACGCCGCCACCACCGGTGGAAATGATTTTATTGCCATTAAAACTAAAAGCCGCCAGGGGACTGAACGTACCTGCACTTTTCCCTTTATAAGTTGTGCCAAGGGCTTCCGTGGCATCTTCCACAACAGGCAGCGGGTATTGACTGACGATTTGTGAAAACCGGTCCATATCACACATATTCCCGAGGATATGCACCGGCATGATCGCACCAATACGCCGTCCGTCTTTCTTATAGAATAATTCCTTCCCTTTTGTTTCGGTTTGCGTGGAAAGAAAGTCCTCCAGCAGGTCCAGATCCATCTGCCAGAGCAGCGGATCGGCATCAATCAGTAAGGGTTCTGCCCCGAGGTATTTGATCGAATTGGCTGACGCCACAAAGGTCAGGTTGGGCAGGATCACATAATCATGCTGCTTTACTCCTGATAACAATAATGAAATATGCAGCGCTGCCGTTCCATTCACCGCGGCAATTCCATATTTAGCGCCGGCAAAATCCGCCACCATCTGTTCGAACTTAGTTACATAGGAACCTACTGAAGAGATCCACCCGGTATCCAGGCAATCCTTCACGTACTTCCATTCATTCCCTGCCATATTGGGCAGACTCAGGGCTATAAACTTATCGTTACTCATATACCAGTTTTCCGGATTCAAGGTATTGATTGTACCAGTCCACCGTGATCTTCAGTCCTTCCTTCCACATCACTTTGGGTTCGAAGCCGAGCTGCACACGGGCCTTGGTAATATCCGGACAACGACGGCTGACCGAACCGGGATAGGTAGGTGCGTTTTCAAACTCGCCTTTGAAATCCATCAGTTCACCGGCATAATGGATCAGATCGCCAATGGATATTTCATCCTGTGTTCCGATATGATAAATCTGTCCATTGGTATTGGGACGTTCCATCGCGAGCACGGTTCCTTCCACGGCATCTGAAATATAACAGAAAGCACGGGTCTGATCGTGGCCATATACTTTAAACGGATTTTCGCCCTTACGGTAACGAACCACCAGGTGAGGGATAACGTGTTTGAAACCCATCCGTGGTCCATACACGTTATGATAACGGACAATCGTGGTTTCAAATCCAAGGATGCGTGCATAGTTCAGGAAACCTGATTCACCCAGCATCTTGGTCACGGCATAGGTAAACCGCGGATGCCCGATATCTTCGATACAAAGCGGCACTTCTTCAGGGGTGGGTGTAGTATATCCAAAGGCTTCAATGGTACCTGCATAACATTCGCTGGTGGAGGTAAATAATACTTTACCTACTTTGCTGCGGCGGATCCATTCCAGGGTATTATAAATAAGGGCGGTATTGATCCGGATGATCTCGTGCGGAATGGAGTTGGCATTATCCACACCGACTACCGATGCCAGCATGTATACCTGGTCATAGGCTTCATCCAGTTCGTTGTAGGTAGCAGGATTGGTAAAATCTCCAGCTACCACCCGGATACCATGTTTGTTCACCAGTTCAGTGAAATAATCGTCCTGTTTGCCACGGGCAAAATTATCGGCGATCGTCAGTTCATAATCGCGGTTTTCCGCCAGGTATTTCGTGATATTGAATCCGATAAATCCGGCTCCGCCGAGGAGGAGTACTTTCTTTGACATGTATTAAAGTTGTAAGTTTTAAGTTATAAGTTGTAAGTATGGACATTGGCTAAAAGAAACCGGTGGTTTATTATTCTAAGAGCTGAAATGTTCAATACTCAATTTTCATTGTTGAACCCACTTCGGGGTTCTGGGAACTAACCTTGTACACTACCCCGGGTTTCACCCGGGGCTATTAATCGTTCAACCCTTTCAGGGTTGGCAGATTAACGGCAATCTGATTAAAAATTCTTCAAATGATAAATATCAACTGAATATTGAGCACTTTTCTTTTAAGAATACGAATGCTCAATTTTCATTGTTGTACATCTTCCTGGAAAAGAGCTTCTAGTATTACAAATGATCAGACTCCTGACTCCCGACTCCTGACTCCCGACTCCCGACTAACTAAAGGTCTCCGCGTCCCAGCACTTTCACCGTATGCTTCTCCCTCAGTGATCCTATCTCTTCATTGCTCAGTACACCGATGGTATCGTAAACCCAGGCAGCTGGTTTGTTTTTAATCTTTTCAAGCAAGGCCGCATTACTGCGGTAATCTTTGTGCCCGGTGGTGATCACGATCACATCATACTCCTCTTCCAGCAGGCTGTCAAGATCCTGGTTGATCCAGATATCTTTTTCCTCCCAGTATTTCACATGCGGATCGTGCAGGTGGATTGTACATCCTTCCATTTCCAGCTGGTCATAAAAACCTTCAACCGGTGTATAGCGGGTATCCCCCACATCATTCAGATAACTTACTCCCAGTAAGAGCACTTTCTTACCCGATAAGGATGCTTTATACTGTGATTGCAGGAAATCAAATGCATAGACCGGCATTTTATCATTGATATGCACGCCTTTCTCGCTTTGTCCGAGTTTTTCTTCGCTGCCAAATAAATTCATTCTTGCCCAGCTCGCTAACAGCGGATCTTTGGTGAGGCAATAGCCGCCCACACCAAGACCGGGTAACATGATATTTTTATGGGTCGGACGCATCCGGATCGCATTCACCACTTCATAAATATCCACGCCGGCTTCCTCGGCAAAACGGCTCCATTCCACCATAAAGGCGATGTTCATTGCCCGGTAAGAATTCTCCAGTACTTTGGCCATTTCGGTGGCATTGGTATTACCGAGACGGGTCAGCGGATATTCATCTGTACGGATCACCGTACGGAGAAAAGTTTCCACGGCTACCGCGCTTTTCTCATCCGTACCGGCAAACACCCGATAAAAATTCTGGATGGAATCAATGTATTTGGGACCGGGCATTACCCGCTCATACGAATGCCCGACTTTGACTTTATCAATGGGAAGTCCTCTTTTGGTCAACGACTCTTCCAGCAGGGGACGAACTATTTTTTGTGCGGTGCCAGGCGGCACAGTGGTTTCCACCAATACCAAAACATCTTCTTTGCAATATGAACCGATCGCTTCAATCGCTTTCCGGAAGGGAGTCAGGTCCACCTCATAGCCTTCGAGGTCCTTGTTTTTAGTGGATTTCTTCTGTACATCCAGGTTGATATCCACCACGATCACATCGGCCTTGCTGTATGCATATCCATCAAAGCTGGCATAATAATTTTTCTTCTGACGGGCATTCTGGTAGTACAGTTCAATCTTCGGATCGCTGGCAATCACCGGGAAGACACCCTCATTGATGGAGCGGATCTTCCAGTATGAACCGGGAGTAGGAAGATCAATCCCAATCACTGCATACTCTTCGGTAAGGGCATTGGCGACCACGAGTCCCATCACAGAGCCCACAAACCCCAGTCCCTGCACCACCACTACTTTTTTCCCGGGGTGGAGAGCAAGAAATGCATCAATCCCTTCTTTATCTTGTTTTACAGCAGGTATCTCGTACTCCTTGCCCGTTAACGGACTTTTGGAGACCTGCAGTGTACTGGTTGTCATTGGTTATGTTCCGCTTGAAGTTTAAAAATATGGTCCCCGATCTTTGTAAAAGCCCAGGGGGTTTTATAGGTGGTTGCCCGGATCCGTCTATCCACTTCGGCTGGCGACATATCCGGTCGGATATGGCAAAGATCATCGAGTTGTTTTCTCGTGTACGGTTTTCTTTTCCACGCCTCGTTAGTAACCGGAAAGGGCTCGCCTTTCAAGACACAATTCATCATTTCATAAAAACTCTCTTCTATCAGGTGATAACAGCGTTGTGTTACCGAATAGACCGTGTCTCCGGAACTGATGGGGAAACGTTTTACCTGGATAATATGACCGGAATCCACTGCCGCTTTCATATGATGACAGGTGATGCCGTATTCTTTTTCGTCGTTATAAAAGGCAAAGTTGGTGCAGCCGGTGCCGGGGTATTCCGGACTGCCCGGATGAAAATTAATCGCGGCTACAGAGGCACTTTCCAGCAGACTGGCCGGGTAGATCCAGGAAGATATAAAAGAGATCAGGAGTTCGCCTTTCCAGTTCAGGACTTCGGGGGGCAGTTTGTCTTTGCGGCTGCCGGAAAAAACCGTGGCCTGTGGAAAATGGGACCGGATATACTCCTCAGCCCGGGCGGCATATTCATTATCCTTTTTCCGAAGGAATAAAACACGGTATCCGTTGGTATCCACAGGTTTCAAAAAGGTTGGTTTAAGGCTGATTTTTAAGGTGCAAAGGTACAGAGAAAAAGTTGAGTTTAAGCCTTGGATTTGCTGCGCTAATGCTGCCTGCGGCAGCGGGGGGTGGCCACGAAAACACACAAAAGCCACGAAAATAATTTGCCTTCGGCAAAATTTAGCCACAGATCGCTCGGATCACACGGATCACCACGGATTTTTCCCCTAAAGGGGACTTCGAAGACTTTAATACTATAAAAATTACTTTCTTTTAGACTGGCGTATTATTTCCCGCCAAGCCAAAAAGAGTTTTCTTTAATTCGGAGTGTCTTAAAATTCTTTGCGGGAGATTTTTTACCGAAGGCAAATAAATGCAGCCGGGAAGGCGGGAAGTGCGGGAAGGAAATATTTAACTTATCGTCTTCCTTTCTTCCCGGCAAAAATTTATCCCTTTGGGATAATCTGTATTCTTCGTGTTTTTTTGTGTGTTATCGTGGCCAAAAAAAAACCCGGCGCAGCCGGGTTTTTAAACAATTTATGTAGACTATTATGCTGCAACCAGTTTCCTGGAGGGTTTCTTAACGAGATTCTTGGCAGGGTTTCCGACAACGGTGGCACCATCGGGTACATCCTTCACCACTACAGTACCGGCACCGATCGTAACATTATCGCCGATGATGATACCCTGGCGGATTACGGAGTTGGCCCCGATAAATGTATTGCGACCTACTTTGACATTGCCGCAAAGCACAGCACCGGGAGCGATATGGGTGAAATCACCAATGATACACTCATGATCTATGCTGGTGGAGGTATTACAAATAACACCCCTTCCGATTTCCACTAAGGGGTTCAGGGTGGCATTCGCTGCGATCATCACGCCTTCGCCCAGTTTTACAGAAGCAGAGATCACTGCACTCGGATGAATGGCATTGATCGGGTTGCCCAGGTACTGACTGAGATTCGTATGGATCTTTTCGCGGATCCCGTTATGTCCCACACAGGCGAAGAAATCATAATCCTTCAGCTTGTGGATCACATCACTCTCTTTACCGAGATACTTTAAATGATAGGGATTAAACTCCTTTTCTTCGGAGTCACAATAAGCGGTCACCAAACGTCCTGCGCTCAGCAGGATATCGATGATGACGAATGCGTGGCCGGAATAGCCGACTATGGCCACTGGTTTTTTCAATGTGGTTTTCATTGACCTGGATTTTGGATGAGCTAAAATAAACAGTAAGCCCAG
>CAUJFR010000387.1 GCA_963169885.1 Bacteroidota bacterium | reverse complement strand
TCCAGGGCAGTTGTTCAAACTCATTGCAATGAAAGTATTACTGATTGATGATGAAGCTAACCAGCGCAACGCGGTAAAGCAATTATTGCGTTCATTTTGTCCGTTGGTACAATCCATTGAAGAAGCTTCCGGTGTTAAAAGCGGACTCCAGGGAATCCGGGATGTTCAGCCTGATCTCGTTTTCCTGGATGTGGAAATGGGCGATGGGACAGGCTTTGACCTGATGCGGGAAATCAGGAATCCGGATTTTCAGGTCGTTTTTATTACGGCGCATAATAAGTATGCCATTACTGCTTTTCAGTACAGTGCTATAGATTACCTGTTGAAACCGGTTGATCCGGCCGAATTGAAAAGAGCCGTTGACCGGGCGGCCGTACATGTGAAAAATTCAAGTCTGCAGGAACAACTCCAGGTGCTGATGCAACAACTTTCCGGTATACATAACCAGGACCGCAAGATCGTACTGAAGGATATTGACAATACATATTTCATCAAAGTGTCGGATGTATTGTATTGTGAAGCCGCCGGTTCTTACACCCGGTTCTATTTTACAAATCAACAGCCGATCCTGGTTTCCCGGAATCTCAAAGAATATGAAGAAGTGCTGGAAGGCCTAGGTTTTCTCCGCACACACCATTCGTTTCTGGTCAATCCGGAAAAAATAAAATTGTTCGACAAAACGGATGGGGGCATGCTGATGCTGGAAGGCGGACAATCTGTTCCCGTTTCACAACGGAAGAAGGATTTTGTGATGCAGGTTCTGGAAAACCGTTAGTTACTTCAGCGAGAGGGCAAAAAAAATCCTCCCCTATCAGGGAGGATTACTTAGTTTGTTTTGCCTGGATTAACCTTTAGTCGGCGCTTTTTCTATCGTTCCTTTTCCTTTTATATACAGTTCGTAGGCTTCCGGGGACAACACTTCTCCCGTGATTTTTACGACTTTAGGCTGATCTATTCCGGCGAGTTTAATGAATACATCTTTATTGATGGGTCCGACTGCAGCTGAGTTATAATCTACTTTCAGTTTTACAGTGGCGCCGGGCATAATGGGTTCAACGATTTTTTCAGGAGTAGTACAACCACAACTGGCATACGTGTTTTCCACCACCACAGGTTTGTCACTGATATTCTTGATTTCAAAATAATAGGAGATAGGCACACTTTGTTTGACTTTTCCGAAATCATGATTTTCGGTATTCACTTTAATCAGGTCATCAGCTTTCGCCTGGGCAGAAACAGCTACGCTAAAAAAGAATGCAGTAGCGAGGAAAAAAATCTTCTTCATGGTTTGTTATTTTAAAATGTTTGTTTTTTTAATAATTCTACAGAAGCATTTGCCGGCGCCGGTCCGTCAGGGGCTTTCCAGACAAATCCCTTTATTCTGATTTGTTTGTTTTGCGTACTGTTGTTGTAAAAGACGGTGATGAATTTATCAAACATCCCCTCACTGGCGGCATTAAATCCCACTTTAATTTTTGTACTGGCACCCGGAGCAATCGGATCACGGCTCCACTCGGGCGTGGTACAACCACAACTGGCTTGGATATTATCCAGTTTTATAGGAGTCTTCCCTTTGTTTACAATTTCAAAAAAATGATAAACCGGCTTTCCTTGCGGAATTTTAGCAAAATCAAACTCCATTTCCTTGAACAACAACTCAGCCGTTTCGGTTGTGGCAGGCTGCGGAGTTGTAGCGCCGTGATTGTGCCCGTCATTTTCATTATGAGCCGGTTGCTGGGCCTGAACGGACAGCAAAACCGTCATGGATAATACAAAAAGGGTAAGTTTCTTCATACTGAAGGGTTTAGCGCTGTCAAATTTAAGGGAAAGATGGCAGATGTCATAGCGGGGTTGCACGGGTTATCCGCTATTTTTTAACAGGGGATTTGTACGCGTTCATTCTCCCTATTTTTGTTGTATGGAAAATACCCAACCGGAACTCCTGACCGATCCCGGGAAACTGTCCTATGACCGTTTCCGGGAAGAGGTACTTAATGACTACCGTATTGCCTGTATCAGCAGGGAAACCAGTTTGTTAGGGCGAAAGGAAGTATTAGGTGGCAAGGCCAAATTCGGCATTTTCGGGGATGGAAAGGAACTGGCCCAGGTGGCCATGGCCAAATTTTTTCAACCCGGGGATTTCCGGAGCGGGTACTACCGGGACCAGACTTTTATGTTTGCCATCGGGCTGACCACCGCCGAACAGGTATTTGCCCAGCTCTACGCCGACCCGGATCCCAGCCGGGAACCCTTCAGTTCCGGTCGTCAGATGAATTGTCATTTTTCCTCCCGGAATGTGAATGAGCAGGGCGAATGGATGGAACTGGCCACTACCAAAAATATTGCCAGTGATATGGCTCCCACAGCTGCACAAATGCCCCGGTCGGTAGGACTGGCTTATGCATCAAGGGCCTTCCGGAACGTGGAACAACTGAAAGCCTTCAGGGGACTCTCCGATAACGGAAATGAGGTTTGCTTTACTACCATCGGCGATGCCAGCACCAGCGAAGGTCATTTCTGGGAAACCATGAACGCTGCTGCCGTTTTACAGGTACCCCTGGCGGTATTTGTGTGGGATGACGGTTATGGAATATCAGTCCCTAAAAAATTTCAGACCGTAAAAGCATCCATATCTGATGCACTCGAAGGCATGCGGAAAAAAGAAGGCACAAATGGCTTGAATATTTATAAAGTAAAAGGATGGGATTATGCCGGTATGTGCGAAGCGTTTGAAGAAGGTATCCGCCTGGCCCGTGAAACACATACACCCGTGCTTTTCCATGTAGAAGAGATCACGCAACCGCAGGGGCATTCCACTTCTGGCAGTCATGAACGCTATAAAAGCCCGGAACGGCTCGATTGGGAAAGGGAATGGGATGGTATCCGGAAAATGAAAGAATGGCTGATGGCCAATGACCTGGCCAATGAAGAAGAATTGGATGAAATAGCTGAAAAAGCGAAAGAACATGTGCGGGAAAGTAAGGCCAGTGCCTGGGCAAAATTTATTACACCGATAAAAAAACAGGTAGCCCGGGCCACCGATCTGATTCATGCCATGGCGAATGCGCTGCCGGAGAAAAGTGAGGAATTGCATAAAGTGGCACGTGAGCTCTCTGCCAACCGGGAACCCCTTCGCCGTGATGTGCAGAAGGGACTGAATGCGGCATTGACAATTGCGGGTGAACATGATGCTACATTCTGGACCAGGGATTTCTATAAAGAATTGCAGGAAGAGAACAAAAAGTATTACAATACCCATTTATACAACGAAGGTCCGAAGAGTGCCTTGCATGTGCAGGAAGTGCATGCCGTAATTCCGGCTGAAGCAACGGTACTCAATGGCTTTGAAATTCTGAACCGGTACTTCGATGAACTTTTTTCCAGCAACCCCAAAGTGCTGGCATTTGGTGAAGACCTTGGATATATCGGCGATGTGAACCAGGGATTCAGCGGCCTGCAACAAAAACATGGAGCTGAGCGGATATTTGATACGGGTATCCGTGAACTGACCATCATGGGACAAGGTATAGGGTTAGCCCTTCGCGGACTTCGTCCGATTGCCGAAATCCAGTACCTGGATTACCTGCTTTATGGGCTGCAGCCACTCAGCGATGATGTGTCCACCCTGCATTACCGTACCGGTGGTCACCAGAGCTGTCCGCTCATCGTGCGCACCCGCGGGCATCGCCTCGAGGGGATCTGGCACAGCGGTTCTCCTATGGGAATGATCATCAACTCACTCCGTGGCATGTATGTCTGTGTGCCCCGTAATATGACCCAGGCCGCAGGTATGTATAATACCTTGTTGCGCAGCAATGATCCCGGACTGGTGATCGAATGTCTGAATGGCTACCGCCTTAAAGAAAAACTGCCGTCAAACCTGATGGAGTTTACGGTGCCGCTCGGCATACCGGAAGTCCTGAAAGAAGGCGCCGATATCAGCATCGTGTCCTATGGGTCCACCCTGCGGATCATCAATGATGCCGTGCATATGCTCGAAGCGGAAGGGATCAGTTGCGAGATCATCGATGTGCAGACCCTGCTTCCCTTTGATATCAACCATGCTATTCTCGATTCACTGAAGAAAACCAACCGCATCGTCTTTGTAGACGAAGATGTACCCGGTGGTGCCGCCGCTTATATGTTCAATAAAGTCATGGAAGAACAGGGCGGCTATAAATTCCTCGACGTAGCCCCGAGAACAATCACCGCCAAAGCCCATCGTCCGGCCTATGGCAGCGATGGGGATTATTTTAGTAAGCCGAATGCGGAGGAGATACAGGCGGTGGTGAGGGAGATGATGAGGGAGTAGTTAGTAGATAGTAGTTAG
>CAUJFR010000386.1 GCA_963169885.1 Bacteroidota bacterium | reverse complement strand
GACCAAAGAAAGGGTGGAGCTGGTGAAAAAAGCAGGCTATCATTTTCCCAAACAGATCCTGTCGGTGGCTTATGCTTCGAATGTCCTTGGCTATGGTGCCAATAATTTTGTATCCAAAGGGGTGGTTCCCATTTTCTGGGGCGGGGAGGTAAAAGCCCGTCATGGGTTGCTGCTCAATTACCAGCATAATCTGTTTCATAGCCGTAAAGTGTTTTCGCTGGACTGGGGGATACAAGCCGGATTCTGGAAAACGGACCGGGATGGGACCAACTTTTTTACCCTGAGTGCTTACCCGATGATGCGCTTTCATACCATACGCTCAAAGAAAACCGATTTCTATCTTGAATACTCCGTGGCCGGGCCTTCTTTTATTTCAAAAACAAAGATGGATGGACTCGATACGGGGGAAAAATTCACTTTTTATGATCAGATGGGGATGGGTGTGTTTACCGGCAAGGATAAAAACCTGAACCTGGGACTCCGGATTGCTCATTTCTCCAACGGAAACCTGTTTCCCAATAATGACGGGGTAATGGTGCCGCTGACTTTCAGTCTCGGGTACTCCTTCTGATAATAATTTTTCAGGAGTTGATTTTATCAGTACCTTTTTACTGCAAATACCATTACCTCTTAACAACAACCAACCACATTATGAAAAAGCTGATTGCTTTCGCAACGGTATGCTCCTGCGTATTCGCTGCGGTTTACATTACCTCTTGTAATAACAGCACCGACACATCAAAAGAAACCGACAAGGTAAAAGACTCTCTCGCCAAAGCAGTTGAAAACGGACAGTATCTCGCCAATCATGTGGCCGCCTGTATCCATTGTCATAGTAAAAGGGATTTCAATAAATTTTCAGGACCTGTTGTGCCTGGTACCGAAGGCGGTGGTGGCGGTTTGTTTGACCACACTATCCTGGACGCCATTCCCGGTACTATTTATAGTCCGAATATTACCCCGGATACGGAAACAGGTATTGGCAGCTGGACCGATGAAGAAATACTGCGGGCGATTACCCAGGGAATCAATAAGAAAGGAGATACCTTGTTTCCCATTATGCCCTATGCGAACTATAACCGGATGGCCAAAGAAGACCTGCTGAATATTATTGCCTATCTGCGAACATTAAAACCGATTAAGAATACGGTACCTGCCCGTCAGCTGATGATTCCGATCAGTATGGCATATCCGGCACCGGCACTTCAGGCCTCGGTTGATAATAATAAGCGGCCGGAACGTTCCGATGCCGTGAAATGGGGAGAGTACCTGATTACGATCGCCGATTGTGCAACCTGTCATACACCCTTTGTAAAAGGCCAGCCTGATTTTGCCCAATTGTATGGGGGCGGTAATGTATTTAATGTGGCTAATTTTCACGTGGGCTCAGCGAATATCACTCCGGATTCTTCTGGTATCGGTAACTGGGATGAGGATCAGTTCCTGAACAAGTTCACGCTGTATCGGGAAGAAAAAAATTACAATCACAATCCAGGCCTTAAGAATACAACAATGCCCCTGGTGGATTATTCAGGCATGAAAGACAGCGACCTGAAAGCACTGTATGCTTATTTAAGAACAGTAAAACCGGTAACAAAATATGTTGTAAAATATCCGGGTATAAAAGTGAATACGGTGAAGATGGGGGAGATTAAGGTGAGTAAATAATTAATAGAAAATAGGGAATAGGGCCTGTAAAAGAAGAGCTCCGGATAAATTCCGGAGCTTTTCTTCTTATTTAAGTTTAAAGCTTTCTCTGTTAAACGTGCCAGGTTCGGCATGATCGCCTTCTTTGAAGTCGAGGTTGATGAATTTAATGCCGGGAATTTCTGTGCAGTTATAGACTACTTCGGCAAAATAAACTTCTGGTCCGGAGGAGCCCATTTGCTGAGTCAGAAAGGTGGCATCGGGTATTTTAAGAAAAAGGGTATCACCGGTCTGTTTGTTGTACTCCAGCTTTATGTTGGGATTGTTACTGTTCAGGTAACTGATGATGACATCCGGTGAAAGGGTATCTACATCCGGGGCGAGGATCTGTGCTTTTGTCAGGTTACCAATTGAGTCCTGATCGATCTTCCACATATTGATTTCAGGAGCCGGTAATGCTTCTGCATCCTTATCAGAAGAACCACATGAATAAATAAAGAACAGACCCGATAGCAGAATAATGGTGTTTTTCATATCCAGGTTTTTGTGTATTAAAGATACAACGCATGCCGGCTAATCTGCCTAACAGAAAGTTAAAGGGGAAACTAAAGGTTCATTACGGGCATTTTCACGAGGTAACAGGCCGGGGAAATACTTTTTGATCCCCCTTTTTTTACGATTATACTATTCATTATCAGCCAATGAAGTTTAGTGTACCGCCGTTACATTTACTTTTTCAATGCCCTTCAGGTGCAATTCAATATGCCGGTCGTGTGCTTTACTGGAATATTCACTGATGATTTCCAGGATATCGTAGTCGATATAGGAGCAATCGGTGCCATCAATGTAAAGTACACTGTATTCCGGAATCTTGTCCAGGCTATCCCGGAGTTTCACTTTATTCAGGAAGGTGACATTGCTGTTCAGTTTAATCACATAGGTCTCCAGGTCGAGATGTTTGGACCTCGTGATCCTGAACTCATCCCGGAAATTACTCTGTACAATAAAGTAGATGGAGATCAGCAGGCCGATACTAACGCCGATCAGCAGGTCGGTGGAGAGAATCACCACAATGGTAATGATAAAGGGCAGGAACTGTTTTAGTCCCAGGCTCCAGAGATTGCGGAAGAGTTTGGGTTTAGCCAGGTTATAACCGGTCATGATCAGGATGGCAGCCAGTGAAGCCAGCGGAATCATATTGAGCAGGAAGGGAATCAACATGACGGCCAGTAAAAGAAACGCGCCGTGTGTAAAAGAAGAAAGTTTGGTACGGGCTCCTGCATCAGCATTGGCGGCACCACGTACCACCACCGCTGTCATCGGGATGGCTCCAAGTAATCCGCAGGCAATATTACCCACCCCCTGCGCCATCAGTTCACGGTTGACCGGGGTAATCCGGTTGTGCCGGTCCAGTTTATCTACGGCTTCCACACATAAAAGTGTTTCCAGGCTGGCCAGTCCGCCGATGAGTAAGCCCGCTTTCCATATTTCCACATTGGAAAATAACTGGCTGAAATCAGGAAACCGTATTTCAGCAAACACGTTGTTGGGGACAAGTACTGATTGGGTGGGGCGCAGGAAGAAACCCGGCATCCCGTGCGTGAATAGTAAATGAAGGAGAATGCCGGTAATCACTACTGCCAGCGGAGCGGGAATCACCCGTAATTTTTTCGCAAAGGGTTGTTGCCAGATAATAAGGATGGCCAATGACACAACCGTAATGATCAGGGCTCCGCGGGTGATATGCTGATTCAGATTTTTAAAATTACTGCTGAATTCGGTAGACGTGAATAACTGGGAGAAGCCGCTATTCCAGAAATCGGGTTTATCCAGTCCCAGGGCCATCGGAATCTGTTTGGAGATCAGCATAATGCCAATGGCGGCCAGCATGCCTTTGATGACAGAAGAGGGGAAGTAATTGGAAATTTTTCCCGCTTTCAGCACACTTAATAATAACTGGAAGATACCTGCAACGACAACAGCCAGCAGGAAAACAGAGTAACCTCCAAGTGAGACTATAGAACCGGCAACAATAGTGGTCAGACCCGCTGCCGGACCCGATACACTGAGATGAGAACCACTAAGTAAGGAGACGATCAGACCGCCGATGATGCCGGAAAGCAATCCCGCGTATACCGGGGCGCCGGAGGCATTTGCAATACCAAGACAAAGCGGGAGGGCCACTAAGAATACAGTAAGACCGGCGGGCAGGTCATGTCTTGTCCACATCAGCCGGTAGTACCTGATTGTGCGCTTCACAGTAAATAAAGAGTTGAGTGTAGAGACAAAGGTAAAAAATTAACTGCGGATATCCATTAGCAGATCATCTGGGAGTCGCATAAGGCCATTCCGGGAAAGATTTTCAATATAACAGATGACTAAAAACCCGGTTACCCGTGACCTTAGTTACTGTTGTAAAGGGATAAATACATCTTCTTTACATTTCCCCCGCCAGTCTACTCATATATATGGGAGGATATACCTTTAACGGGGTTTCGGTAAAATGACTGCCTGATGCAGGAAACAGCACTGATACAATCCATTCTTAACGGCCATACCGCTGACTTTACCCAACTGGTAAAAACGTATGAAACCGCTGTGTTTCGCATTGTAATGGGTTTTGTGCATCAGAAAGAAGATGCAGAAGATATCACCCAGGAGGTTTTTGTAAAGGCTTTTCAGTCTCTCGATCGTTTTGCCGGACGATCCTCCTTTTCCACCTGGCTTTTCCGGATTGCCATACATACCAGTTTAAATGAGCTGAAAAGAAGAAAGCGCCGGACCTTATGGTCTATGGCGGCCGATATGCTCCAACTACCTTCCTCCAATAAGGATCCCGAACAGGCATTTGCCGAAAAGACGGAGCAGGACCAGGTCCGGAAAGCCATTGATCTACTTCCCGAAAAACAACGAATGGCCTTCATACTCAGCCGTTACGAAGAGCTCCCACAAAAGGAAGTGGCGCAAATTATGGAGGTAACTGAAGGCGCGGTTGAGCAGTTACTGCTCCGGGCGCGTGACAATCTGAAAAAAACTTTACAACGCCCATAGGAAACCTGTTTCAACCATTGTCTAATTAACAAGGAACGATTATGAAAAAAGAAACAGACATAGAAAACAGGATTGACCAGCTGATCCGCGAAGAGCGGAATACGGAGTTGAATCCTTATTTGTCTACCCGGGTGATGGCAGCGATAGCGAAACAGCAGGATCGAAAAGCCGGTTTGTTACCCGTATTCCTAAAACCAGTATTGGCGATGGCGAGTCTGACAGTAGTGGTATGGTTGGGTATTATCGCCGGGACTGCCTATACATCCGGAAGTAGAGAACAGGCAACGGTACTTACCAATGATGCCGCCTCAGAAAATTTTGCTTTTTACCTGCAAACTGAAAAGGAGGAATAAGATGCTGCGCAAAACACAAATACTAACCTGGCTGGTGGTTTTATTACTCGTGCTGAATGCCGTTACCATCGGAACTATTATTTATCATCAGCGTCAGGAGAAAAAAGCGGCCTCTGAACTCAGTATTGGTACGTATGGTGGCACCAATCCGCTGAACGGACGTTTTTTCCGGCAGGAAATGGGATTTAATACACAGCAGATGGATGTTTTCCGTGAACTGAACCAGGCATTCAGACCGGCCTCCATGGAAATCACCTTCCGGATTGACTCATTAAAGGAAGTAATGTATGACCAGCTGACCCAGCCCATATCTGATAGCCTGCAGTTGCAACAATTATCCGATGAGATTGGGGTCTTGCACAGTCAGCTCAAAAAGGAAACTGTTCTTTTTTATATACGCCTCAAAGAAATATGCGATCCTCAGCAGCAACAACAACTGGCGGAGGTTTTCAAGCCGCTGTTTATAAGTGAAAACCTGACGGATCACGGAAATTACCGGAACGGACCTGCGTGGAAGAGAAAATCACCCTAAAAACCTAAAATTATGAAAGCGATTACCCGATTTACCATGAATAGTATTCTTGTTATGTTTTTCCTGACCCTGTTTTATTCCTGCAATAAAGAAAGCAGTATCACAGATCCGGCAGCTGTATCACCAGGTTATAGTGCTTTACAATCACAGATTAATGCGATTCCGCCTGCTGCACTGAGCGAGACTGAACTCAACAACCTGAAGTGGATGCGGGAAGAGGAAAAGCTGGCCAGGGATGTATACCTCGCGTTGTATGCAAAATGGCGGATTACGGTCTTTAATAATATTGCGTCCAGTGAGCAGTCACATATGGATGCCCTCTTACTCCTGCTGAAAAAATATGATATCGCTGATCCGGCCAGCCCGGTAGCCGGGGTATTTAATAACCCGGATCTGCAGGCATTGTATTATCAGCTGGTTGAAAATGGAAGTATCAGCATCGCAAAAGCCTATGAAACAGGCGCCACTATTGAGGATCTAGATTTACTGGATCTTAAAAACGCAATGCTGGTGAATGATAATGAAGATATCCGGCTGGTTTATGAAAGCCTGATGAAAGGCAGCCGCAATCACCTACGTTCATTTTATAAAAACCTGCTGAATGCAGGTTTTACTTACCAGGCGGTATATATCACACAGCCAGAATTAGAGGCGATTATCATTTCAGCGATGGAAACCGGATTTTAATTTTTAAATATAACGATCATGAAAAAAGGATTTCCCTTTCTCTTATTCACCCTGCTTTTTTTGCAGGCAGCGGCTCAGCAAAGCAACGAAGTGTCAAAAAATGAAAGTAACGGACTCACGTATATGCGTGAGGAAGAAAAACTGGCCCGGGATGTATATGATTCCATGTATGCAAAATGGGAGGTCAACCCCTTTGGGAATATCCGGCAGAGTGAGCGCGTGCATATGGACCGAATGAAAACGCTGATGACCCGGTACGAAGTGAAAGATCCGGTGGAAGCCACAGGAGATAAGCCCGGTGTGTTCAAAACAGCCATTTTACAAAAAGTATATAATGAACTGGTAAAATCCGGAACGGCTTCACTAACCGATGCACTGAAAGCAGGAGCAAAAATTGAAGAACTGGATATTGCTGATCTGGATGAGCGGATTGCACAGACCACGAAAGAAGACATCCTGACCGCCTATAAATTCCTTCGTATGGGATCAGAGAATCATCTGCGGGCTTTTGTACGCCGGTTGAAATCACAAGGAGTGGACTATCAGCCTGAAATACTTAAAAAGGAAATATTTGATGCCATTATAAGTGGCGAGAACCAGGACGCAGGCTGTGGTAATGGTCCGGGCAACGGTCAGGGAAAAGGAAAAGGATTGGGTCAGGGAAAAGGTAATGGAAATGGACCTGGTAAAGGGAACGGAGCAGGGAATGGACCATGTAAGGAGAAATGTTGTGATAAGGAAACCGGTCCGGGTTGTCAATCAAACAAAAATTAATTATTAACCAATAAACAGTATAGCCATGAAAAAAATGCTCATCACCCTCCTGCTCATGGCAGGTTTGGGTACCGGCCTGATGGCCCAGAAAAATAATAATGCGGGAAATGGACCGGGCACACGCCAGGCAAACAGTGCCTATGTGGATGCCAATAAAAACAAGGTATGTGATAACTATGAAAACAAAACTGCCGTAACGGGTCGCGGAACCGGATATGGCCGGAAGGCTGGTTATGGACAAGGACAAGGAAGAGGCCAGGGCAGATGCGGCGGCAATGGACCGGGCAACTGCCGGAGAAGGTCCTGATTGTTTCAGGATGCGGAAAATGAACGAACAGGTTAAACCAGTGCATGCTATTTTACCCGCTGGTGTTTAAAGTTTAACAAACAAGAACGGAAATGATCACTACTATCAGACCCTGGAAACAGGATGACCTCGATGAGCTGGTATTGTATGCCAACAACAGGAATGTCTGGAATAACCTGCGCAATTATTTTCCGCATCCTTATACTACTGAAAGCGGACTGGCCTGGCTGGAAAAAGTAGTGGATGCGCCTTTACCGGCCATCAATTTCGCGATTGAGGTGGATGGAACCGTGGCCGGGGGTATCGGATTAATCCTGAATGGGGATGTCTATATCAAATCGGCAGAAGTCGGCTACTGGATCGGAGAACCTTTCTGGGGTAAAGGCGTGGCTACGGAAGCATTGCGGCAGATTACTGAATATGCATATGCCACGTTTGACCTGGTACGATTGTATGCGGAAGTCTTTGAAAGTAATAAAGCATCTATGCGTGTACTGGAAAAAAACGGGTATTACCTGGAAGGGGTGCGGAGAAAATCCGTGTTCAAGAATGAAATACTGATGGATGATTTTATCTGGGTAAAACTCAGGGGTTGGTAGAGTGTCATACCACCTGTTTATGACCTTATTGTTATTTTAATCTGTATTGCACGAATAAATTTTCATCTGACAATTTTTGTTATGTACCTGCGTAAAAATATTGCGACCAGCGAATCCGGTTTTATTTTCAATCCTGCTACCGGCGATTCTTTTTCTGCCAATCCGGTAGCTGCTGAAATACTCCAACAACTGAAACAGGGTAGCGGAGCCGCTCAGATCAAAGAATGGCTGATCGAATCTTATGAAGTGGAACCACTCCGTCTCGAAAGAGACTGGGATGAATTTATTAACCAGCTGAAGGAAGCAAATTTGCTCGAAAGCTGAAACTTGCTATATGAAAACGCCCGACAATTGGCTCACCATAGCGGTGACAGGACTGAATGCCATTGACAGCCCCGGTCCGGGGATCGCTGTGATCCGTGCTCTCCGGGAAGGCCTGAACCGGCCAGTACGGATCATCGGATTATCATATGAGACCCTTGAACCCGGCATCTATATGCATGAAGTGGTGGATAAAACCTACCAGATTCCTTATCCGGCTGCAGGTACCACGGCCCTGATGAACCGCCTGCATTATATCCATGAAAAAGAAAACCTGCAGCTCCTGATTCCCAATTTTGATGCAGAACTGCCGCAGTTTATCAAACTGGCTCCCACGCTTCGCTCAATGGGCATTGCTACTTTCTTACCCACTGCCGAACAATTTGAAGCCCGGGACAAAGTCAATCTCTACCAGTTTGGTCAGAAACACCAGCTACTGGTTCCCCGGGATAAAATCATTCATACTATTGCTGAACTGCAATCCTGTGAGGAAGCTTTTGGTTATCCGCTGGTGGTAAAAGGAAAATTCTATGATGCGGTGGTGGCCTATACGCTGGAGCAGGCACAAAAAGCATTTTATAAAATTTCTGCCAAATGGGGCTTGCCCATCATTGTGCAGGAATTTATAACCGGGACAGAAATCAATATTGCCGTATTGGGCGACGGGACAGGCCGGATGATCAGTGCCATTCCCATGCGTAAGTTATATATCACTGATAAAGGAAAAGCCTGGTCCGGTATTACCCTGGAAGATGATACCCTGATACAAGTGGCCCAGTCATTTACCGATGCCACCCAATGGAAAGGCGGCTGCGAACTGGAGATCATGCGTACGGCGAAGAATGAATTATATATCATGGAAATCAATCCGCGCTTCCCCGCCTGGATCTATCTCACGGCAGCAGCCGGACAAAATCAACCGGCGGCACTCGCCCGGATGGCGCTTGGGGAAGAGCAACCTGTTTACGAAGGCTATGAAGCCGGA